>DUHJ01000108.1:11330-13537 GCA_013330925.1 Candidatus Poseidoniaceae archaeon
TGACGAGGGTGTTGTTGGGGATGATGACAAGTTCTTCCTCAAGCGTGAGGATCTTGGTGGACAACATCCCCATGGCCATGACCGTGCCTTCGATGCCGTCGACGATGATGCGGTCACCGTTGTCGAAGGGTCGGTCCAGGGAGAGCATGAAGGAATTCATGATGTTCCCCAGCGTGTGCTGGACGGCCAGACCAATGATGATTGAAAACACGGCCAAGGACGCCAAGACGCCGGAGAGGTCGATGGACAACTGCTGTGCTGCGAGGACGATACCAAAGGCCCAAGCGGACCCGCGAGCGAGGAAGACGAGCAGTGGATTGGATCCTTCGACCTTGACTTCCCGCTTCTTCTGCATGTTGTCCAAGAAGGTGGTGAAGACCACTTTGAGGGTGGCAGAAAGTGCGGAAGCGGAGATGAGGATGAGGGACGCGTACACGTACGGTGGCATCGTGTCTCCAAGGTCGTCAAAGAGCCATTGCACCATGAGCAAAACAGCCACCAAGACGACGCTAAGCAAGACGCGACTGGACACGATTTCGACAAGGTCGTCGTCCCAGGAGGGTTGCGTACGCCCGGCTAGTTTTCGCATGATGCCGAGGATGACCTTGTTGGTGAACAACGCCGCGAAAGCGACGAACAGCACCGCGATGGTGGTTTGCATCCAAAAGTCGAGACCGTCAATGAAGGACAGGTCAATCAGGGTGTCAGGCACCGCAAACACGTCATTCAGGGGGCGACCCATGCCGAGTTTCGGCACGCACGCCCTCTAAGGCCTTCCGCCTGTAGCCAACGCTCAATTCACTCTTCTTCGCCCGTGGGCCCGAGCATGGAGCGCCATTCGAACAGGTCCACGCGGTGATCCACGTCCACGTCGGAAGAGGTGATGATGCGGGAAACCTTGGCCGGGTCGAGGTCCTCGCCCAAGAGGGTGGACAGACCGTTGAGCAGTTCGGGGCCGTTGAGCTTCCCGTCCTCGTCGGTGTCGATTTGTTCGAAGGCTTCGTCTGCGGTCATTCCCTTTTCCTTGAGCGCGGCAAGCAAACGCCCGAGGGCGCCCGCCATGTCCCAATCCATGTCGTTGAGCATGGCAGGGGACCTGCGGGTTCACACTTAGGCCTTCCTTCAGACAAGCAAAGCCCAATCCTCCTCCGAGCCACATTGGTCGGGATGGAGGCAAGCCTCCATCGGGCGTGCTGCATGCCTTCAGTAGCACAGCACGGTGTCGGCGGCCGTGGCCAGAGCGATGACGCCAGGCGGCCCGCTCCAGGTCATGGCCTCGTCGGGAACGATGATGCCACCTTGGCCTTCCTCAATCCCGGCCGTGGCCTTGAGGGAATTGAACGAGCAGTGCCACCGAGCACCGCTGGCGAGGACGTCCACGAATTGCTGGGCCATCGCGGAAGGCGCGCCGACGCGGCCCATCAAGCCCTCAAGGTAACCCGGCACCAACATGCGCGTGGCGGCAGCGGCGAAGAAGACGTCCACGTCGTGCCCGTCGTTGACGGCCTGAGCAGCGCAGGCCAAGGCCACCACGGCCTTGCTGGGATCGGTCTCTGGGTCGGTAACGAACTTGACGAACACGCGGCAGGTCATGGCTCGGAACCCGCCCTCTCGGACTTGAAGTCACCTATGGGACACCAAGCGGCCAGCCTTGCGGCTGAGGCTCGTGCGCAGGCCCGGTGATGCCAAGACCCGAGGACAAGGCAGGCTCACGCTTTGTCCTCGTGCATCGTCTTGGCTTGCTTGGCCCACTCGTCACGCTTCACGCGACCTGGGAAGAACTCGATGGCGACGTTGACCTCTTCTTCGATCTCCGGCGTCATCTTGCTCACCTGTTCAAAGGTGAAGATGCCCAAGGCGTTCAGCTTCTCTTCGATGAACGGCCCGATGCCCTTGATGGCCTTCAGGTCGTCCTTCTCTGAGGCGGAGGCCACGCCGAGCGTGGCGAAGTCGATCTTCTCGGCCTTCTGCGCGATGCGCTCCAGTTCCTCGGCCTGCTTCAGCGCCTTCTCGTCCAACTTGGCGTCCTCGCCGAGCAGAATCTTCGCTTGAGCCACCCACTGGTCGCGCTTGACGCGGCCGGGGAAGAACTCGATGGCCTCGTTGACCTCGTCCTCCAATTTCGCGGTCATGTTCGCGATTTGACGGTAGGTCGTGATGCCCAGCGCGTTCAACTTCTCCTCGATGAAGGGCCCAATGCCCTTGAT
>DUHJ01000041.1:0-11796 GCA_013330925.1 Candidatus Poseidoniaceae archaeon
TGTTCCCCTTCATCAAGCTCCGAGGTCTCGACCCGGCGCCTGGTCCTGAAATGAAGAGCACCGGCGAGGTGTTTGGTTCGGACGAGAACCCAGCGATGGCCTACCTGAAGGCACGGTTGGCCACCGAAGTACCGGTCGCGAACGGCGGTGGCGTGTACCTGACGGTCCGTGACGAAGACAAGGAAGCCATCGTCGGCCTTGCCAAGGACCTCATCGACCTCGGCTACGACCTCTACGCCACGCCGGGCACGGCCGACGTGATCCGGGCGGCCGAGTTGCAGGTGACCACGGTGTACCGCATTGCGGAGCCCCAACACCCAGACGCCCTCGACATCATGCGCGAGGGGCGCGTGCAGTTCATCGTCAACATTCCCACCGTAAGCGGCGGAGCCGTCCGTGACGGGAACATGATGCGCCGTCTTGCGGTGGAACTCAACATTCCCTTCGTGACCACCCTCCGGGGCGCCACGATGGAAGTGGCCGCGATGGCGGTCCTCGCCGAAGGCGACCCCCGCCCACGCCGTTTGGAAGTGCACTACTGAGTCAGGAGCCGTTCTGGTTCGTGATGCTCATAAATCGCGACGCTCATCGTCGGGCATGGCCGGCGTGTTTTGTCCCACATGCGAGTCGGCCGTGTCGGCCTCGGCCGCGTACTGCTTGGCGTGCGGCCACGACCTGACCGTTCAGGGCCCAATCACCTCCACAGGCCACGACCTCAACCAATTGAAGGAGGTCGTGCGGCTTCGTGAAGACCTCTCTATGGCGGAGAAGTTCGACATCATCGCCAAGGTCGAGGAAGGCGCGAACCCCATCCTGCTCGGCATTGCTGCGCCTGCAGAGGCTCCGGTGGAAGGAGAGGAAGGTGAGGGTGACGAAGCCGTTCCCGTTCAAACCTCCACCCTCGATGCTCCCGCAGACGGGTGGGGCCAATCGGCCGCTGCTCGTGCCGCAAGCGAAGCCGTTGCCCGTTCCTCTCGGGCGATGGGGATGGTCGAAGCCGGAACCATCGACCGGGATTCCGAGGCCTTCCGTGCGGCCATGGACCGTGGTTTCGAAGCGGGCCGCCACCTCCACGCGGTCGCCTGTGGGGCACACGAAGGTGCAGATCCCGAAGCGATGCAAGACGTCGCTCAACTGACGCCTCCCGAACGCAGCTTCTGCCCCAAGTGTGGCTCGGACATCAACAGTTTCACCACCCACCAGTGGACCAAATGGCGCGGCACGGCCGACGGCGTGTTGCTGCTGGAACTTGAAGCCGCCATGGAGGCTGCATTGGTGGAACTGGCTGCCCATTACGAGGACCGGTTGGAAGCGTCTGAATCGACCGACTCCGACGTTGATGTCAAGGCGCTGCGGGCTGAAATCGAAGCGGAAATCCGGGCGGAGTTGCAGGCCGCTGAGCCGGCCTCTGAACAAAACGCCTCAGATGAATCAGCGGCAGAAACCACGGCCGAACCTGAGGAGAAAGAAGCCCCGAAGCCAGCGAAACCGAAGGCCAAGAGCGCGTCCAAACCCAAGAAGGGAGGCATGTTCGGCGCCAAGCGGCCAAAGATGACCTACGACGGTCCAGCCGGCGCCAAAGGCGAGTGGTTCCTCGAAAACGCCCTCGAGACGGTCTACGACCCTCATGGGACCGGGAAGACCCTCAAGCCCAGAAGCATCCTGGCGCGCTCTTCTGAAGGGAACGTGCGCGTTGCGGACGTCATTCACGCCTATGCCAAAGGCGGGCGAGACAAGGTGAGCGCCCTGGCGTGGACCAGCCCTCAAACGGAGTACCTCATCGAGGCCTTCGATGCCTGTTGATCATTCGCCACGCATCAAGCGGAGCACGCGCTCGGGTTGCATGGCCGCAAGGAGCGGTGCCAGCTTTGGCGCGACGTCAACCCCAAGCAGGAGCTCGTAGGTCAGGCGATAGGCGTCGCGGAGCGGGAGTTCCACCTCACGTGCGGCGTCTGGGACGTTCGAAGAAAGGTTCGCTTCGTTCCACCCTTCATGTTGGCTGTGCTCGAACTTTCGAATCAGCGCGAGGCGGAGGCCATTTTCCTCCTCCGTGAGGCTTGCAAGCCGCTCGCTGTTCGGCTCCTCTCGGATGCCGACCCGCATTTCGTCGGGGAAATGATGGCTGGCGATCCACTGGCGCATTCGGTTCAGGCGAGCGTTGAATTCTCCCCGATCGACGCCTTCGTTCGGAATCATGTTCCAAACGTCCTCGTCGGAGGCTCGGATTTGAGCAAGCATGGCCAAGTGCCGGAAGGTCACGCCCACCGCACCGGGGCGAACGCTCCGCTCCTCGACCGAGGACAGCCTCGTCGCGGAGATGTCGTCCTCAATGGCCACCCGCTTGCGTCGGCTCAGTTCTTCATCGTCCAACTTTGCTTCAAGGTCGTGGCGCAGCAGGCGTTCGTAGGCATCGGCGAGGTTCACCAAGCCCATGCCGGTGTCGAATTCAATGGCCTTGGCCGGCTTGGTCGAGGCGATCAGGTAGCGAAGGATCTCGGGAGGGACGAGGCGAAGTGCTTCGATGGGTCCAACCGTGGTGCCAGCCGACGAAGACATGGCACCTTGGCCCCGAAGGCTGATCCATTCGTAGGTCAATCCTTCGGGAGGTTCAGATCCAAACAGCCGGCAAAGTTCAGCCCCGGTGTCGTAGGAACCCCCTGTGGTGCCGTGGTCCTTGCCAAAGGCTTCGCAGGTGACGTCGAGCCAGCACCACTTGGCCGGCCAATCCAGGCGCCAGGGTAACTTTCCTTCGCCCACGGTGTAGTCGCAGGAGCCGGTCCGTCCGTCTTCCGCGCGCCAGTGGACGTGGCTCTGGTCGAATCCGGTGACGGTAAGGCCGTCCATGCAGCCACGCTCGTCGACGGGCGAGTACGGCCACCAATCCTCGGCAAGTTCCCTGCCGGAGATGGTTTCGATGATCTCCCGGACACGTTCACGTTCGTTCAGAGCCGTGCGCACGTGTTCCACGAAGCGCCCCTCGGCGTAGGCTTCATGGTTATAGACAAGGCGAGGGCGGACCCCAAGCATGTCCAGGGCCTCTAAGAACGGAGCGAGAAAATGGTCGGCGTAGGTGGTGCCCCCTTCGAAGGCGTTCAAGTCTGGCTTCCCGTCTGCGTCAGGAGGTGGAATGCGGAACAATTGGACGCCGATGTATGCGCTGTACGCCTCGTCGAGGAAGTTGTACACCTTTCGCAGTGGATCTGCGCTGTCGATGATGAAGCACAGGTCGGCCGTGCCGCCCGCACGTCGGACGCCGCGAGCGATCATCTCGCCCGTCAACATCTCGCGTAAGTGGCCGATGTGAAATTCACCGCTTGGCGTGATGCCGGTGTTGATGAGGTGGTCGGGCCGTTGTTCAACGAGCCGCGCTCCGATGACGTCGGACCAGTGGACCATGTGTTCACCTCAGACGGGAACGGCCCGGATGATGCCGCGGAGAGGGACGTTGTCGATCTCGTTCCGCATGGTTTTGTTGACGAGGACCACGGCGAGCACCGGGGTGCCGCCCGCATGACGAACGGCTTCGATGGTCCTTGACATGGTGACGCCGGACGACAGCACGTCGTCGATGATGGCAACGCGCTTTCCGGACACGCGACCGTACTTGTCCGACAACGCCCCCTGTCCTGGGCCGCCCTCGATGTTTCGGAGGATGGCCACCTCAGCACCGAGGTTCTTGGCCGTCTCTTGGGCGAAGACGATGCCGTTGATGGAGATTCCAACCACCGTGTCGATGGGGTCGTGGCCGGTTTCTTCGGCGGTCACGTCCGCCATGATGTCGCCGATGGCTTCGATGCGCTCGGGCTTGACGCCGATGGTGCGCCATCCGATGCGGACGTCCGTCGGGGCCTCCCGTCCTTGATTGCCCGCCAGCAGCCACGAGACGGTGTCCTGCGAAAGCGAGAGTTCGTCCGCGATTTGCTGGGAGTTCAAACCCTCCGTGCGGAGGCGGGTGGCGATTTCCCGAAGTTCCTCGATGCTCATCGTCATGGGACTCGCTTCTTCCTGCTGCTCTTGTGCCATGAACCCTTCCTCAGGAAGCGCTCTGCGATGGACAGATTGAAAATGGGGGCGCCGGAGCCGATGCCATGAGCGATTTTGAGTACGAAGGTTTGCTCGACCGGGCCCGGGAGAACATTCCTGAGGACATCTCGAACCGTCGGCGATGGCGTTTGCCTGAGCCACAAATCCTCATTGAGGGAAGCAACACCCTGTTTCAGAACTTCAACGCCGTCGTCGCGATGATGGACCGTGACGACAACCACGTCTACCAATTCATCCAGACCGAATTGGGAACATCGGCCTCGCGCGACGGTCCGCGTGTTCGCTTCAAGGGACGCATTCCACCGAAGCGCATTCGTCGAACCATCGTGAACTACGTGAACACGTACATCAAGTGCAACCAGTGCGGCGCCCCTGACACCCATTTCATCAAGGAAGATCGCACGACGTTGCTGAAGTGTCAGGCCTGCGGTGCCACGCGGCCGGTCAAACTCTGATCAGCGCAGACGCTCTGCAAGGGCCGCAGCCTCTTCGACCTGGGTCGGCAAGGTCCACCACGTTGCTTCTGGATAAACGACGGCGCTGGGGCCTTCCTCGCAACGGTCCAAGCAACCGGATTTCTGGACGCGAATGCCTTCGAGACCCATCGCCTTTGCAGACCGCTTTAGGGCCATCATCAACTCCATCGAACCACGTCGCCCACACGACGGTCGTTGGGCCCCTTCGGCTCGCTCATGCGTGCAGACAAAGACGTGCTTGCGGAATCCTTCGGCGATGCCCTCCATCAAGGCGTTCACGCCTTCGGCAAGGGCGTGGTCCTTCTCGGTCACCGTATGGCCCGCGTCGTGGGTGGTGGTGCGAACGGTGAGGTGACCCCACCCGAAGCTGACGTCGGCGTGATGGTCCAACGTGTCGCACAAAGCCGCAATCCTTTGGGCGGCTTGTGCTGCTTTCGCCATGTCCTCAAAGGCCCATGCCCGCTCAAGAGCGCCGTCCACCTCGTCCCAGGTGGCCACGAGGCTCACCCCCAAAGGTGGCCGTCGTCCTTGCCTTCCGCCTTGCGTTCTGCGGTCTCGTGAAGGGAGGACCGGCGTTTCTGATCGCGGCGCTCGAAGCGAAGGAGTTCCTCGTCGTCGATGTACGCGGGGCGGGTGTGGGCCACCAAATCGATGCGGACCACGGCCTCTCGGGCGAGGTAGACGTGCCGTCCTTCGGGGGTCAAGACCTCGATGGACGTCGGCGTGCGGGACATCATGCGGCCACGAACCCAAGGGTCCTGCCCCTCGGGGATGGCACGGACGTCGAGCAAGACTTCCACGAAGTCGTCTCGGCGCAAACCGTGACGGCGGTCGAAGAGGTCACCAGACGCGACACTGAGGTGAGCCTCGAGGTCGGGTGAGCCCAACTCTTTCCACAACGGTGTGGCCCAATCTGGGAGCGCGACGGTCGACTTCTTCTTGGCCATGCCCGAGCCTCAACGTCCAGACTTCTTGAACCCTCCAATGGGGCGTGGTTTCAAATCGGGGGCGGCGGCCGTCGGTGTGGGGGACCTCATGCGCATCGAGTGGCGGAGGCTCCCAACGGTCCTGACCGAGGACGAATTGCTGGACAAGGCCTTTGGCCGTGCAAAGAAGGCCGCGGACCGTGTTGACGACCACAACCGTATCTTCCGAACAAGGAAGCAACTGAGCCGCATGGTGCAGACCGCATCCGACGTGCTGTGCACCACCCTGAACGAGACGGTCAGCCTTTGGCCCTCGCTTGACCAATCCCCCACGTTCGACGTCGCGATGATCGAAGCGTGCGTCGGTACCGACCAATACCGGCACCACCTCTCCATGCTGCAATGGGGCGCTTCTCAAATCGGCCGCATTTCCACGCAAAACGTTCGGAAAATGACCCGCACGGCCCGCATTCCGCTCATGCACGATGCTCGAAAAGAGGCCTACGGCCGTATCGCTTCGATCATGGGTCGCGTGGGTCCATCCCTCGTCTGGCTTGGTGAAGCACGGGAGACCCTCAAGCGGCTTCCTCACCTCGACGCCATGCAGCCCATCATCGTGGTGTGCGGAGCACCGAACGTTGGCAAGTCGGCCTTGATTGGGGCGCTCTCCACGGGGACCATGGAAGTCAACCACTATCCCTTCACCACAAAGCAACTCCACGTCGGCCATTTCAACCATCGCCGCTTGGCCCACCAGATGCTCGATACCCCCGGTCTGCTCGACCGTCCAATGGAAGACCGGAACGCCATCGAGCAGCAAGCCATCGCCGCCTTGGAGCACGTCGGCTCGGTGGCGCTCTTCCTCTTCGACGCAAGCGGCGCGTGTGGGACGCCTCCCGAAGAACAGCTCCATCTCTTGGAAGAGGTGAGGACTTTGCTTCCCGGTACGCCGCTGGAGGTCATCACCTCCAAGGCAGACCTCCTGAAGCCCTTGCCTTCAGCGTGGGAGGACGTGAAAGCGGCCGAACAGGCGTGGCGGGATGCTGGTTCAGAGGGTCAACCCGAACTGCCGATGTTGAAAGACGAGGAAGGGCGGATCACCATTTCCGCCACAGAGGACGTCGGTCTTGACGCCCTACGGATGCACCTTGTGCGGTTGTGCGAAGGCAAGCGTGAGACCGATCCGATGAGCCTCCCCGAGGGGTGGCATCGTTCCGACCATGCTTGACGTTCAGCCAACGGCGCGAAGCAGCAGCGGTCCGACGAAGGTCAAGGCGAAGAGGCCGAAGAAAATCAGCATCCACGTCCGCATGCGACGTTCCGACGTCTCGCGTCGGTCCAATTCCTCGATGCAGGTCGTGTCCTTGCAGACCCGTGGGTCGGCCTTCAAGTCCACCGGGCATTGGCAAATCCTGCAGTGCGCGTGCGGCGGGATGCTCGATCCTGCACGGGGCATGCTTTGGTTGGCCGGCTTGGCCCGGGCCTTGGCTGCTCTCGCGTCCACCATGTGATTCACCTGTTGCTTCGGATGAGGGTGCCGTCGAAGGCTTTGCCCTCGAGGGCGGCGTCCAAGCGAGCCAAATCACGCCCGTCGAGGACCACCAGGTCGATGGCGCCCCGCTTGGCGTGACCCACGGCCATTGGATCGACCACCGAGGAGGCGCCGGGTGCCAACGGTTCATCGATTCCGGTGATGGCCGCAAGTTCGTCGATGGTCATCTCGCTGAAGGATTGCGCGTCCTCGTTGGTTCGCGGGTCCGCGTCGTAGACGCGGTCCACGTTGGTGGCGATGATGCAGGTGGATGCACCCGCTGCACGGGCCAGTTCTACGGCGACCGCATCGGTGGTATGACCGGGTACCGTGCCTCCCATCACCACGATGTGGTGAGCGTCCAACAGCGCGGCCGCTTGGTCAACGGTCGTAGGGATGCTCGTGGCCACGTCGAGTCCAACGTCCGCGAGGACCTGCTGGAGGACGGTGGCGTTGAGGCGGGTGGCAGCGATGCCGACTTCGTCCAACGCCGACCGGTCGGTCAAGACGGTGGACGCGAGGGCGATCCCCTCTCTGGCAGGTGCGCCGCCGCCGACCACCAAGCCGAGCCGTCGTCCTTCACCTTCGAGCCCCAGGACGACCTGTCGAAGGCGGCCGAACCAGCGGGCACGGTCCTCTTGGGCTTCTGGACGAAGGGTGCTTCCCCCAAGGGCCACGACGAAGGTTCGACCCATCGGTGTTGACTCCAGCCCTCGTCCCTTCATCCTATCCCCGCGCCCAAAGGGTTGAAGCGTCCTCGTTCGGGCCTTGGATTACGGGGGGAAGGTCATGGTCGATGATGCTGAACTGGCCGCCCGCCGCGTGCGCCTCAAGATGGCGCTTGAGGACCTCCGCGAAATGCGCGGATTTGGCACCGAACTCGTGACCCTCATCATCCCACCGGACCGGCACATCTCCGACGCACGCTCCATGCTGCAGGTCGAGCACGGTCAAGCGGCCAACATCAAATCGAAGGGGACGCGGAAAAACGTCCAAGGGGCCATCGAATCCGCGATTTCAACGCTGACCCGCTTCAAGACGCCCGGCGATCATGGGCTGGCCATCTTCGTCGGCTCCGTCGTCATTGGGAACAACAAGTCGAAGATGGTCAACATCGTCGTCGAAGAGCCGCCTCAGCCCCTGCTTTCCTTCCGCTACCGCTGCGATTCAACCTTCGAACTTTCGCAGTTGGAGGACATGCTCGTCGACAAGAAGTCGTACGGCCTTTTTGTCATCGACCGCGCTGAGGCCGCATACGGTATCGCAAGCGGAAAGCGCATCCACGTGCAGGAACAACTCGTCTCCAACATCATGGGCAAGCACCGCCAAGGTGGTCAGTCGGCCCAACGTTTCGAACGGCTCATCGAAGAAGCGGCGCACAATTTCTTCAAGCGGGCGACCGAACACGCCTGCGATTACTGGTTGCCGGAACTGGAAAACATCCAGGCGATCATCATCGGCGGGCCTGGCGCGACCAAGGACTACGTGGTCAAGCAGGAATACTTCCATCACGAGATTGCCAAGAAAATCGCCGCAACCACCTTTGACGTGGGCTATTCGAACGAGTCCGGCATCCGTGAGTTGGTCGACAACGCGGGCAACCTGATGCAAGAGATCGAACTTGATGCTGAGCGCGAGGTCATGACGGCCTTCCTGTCGGAGCTCATCAAGCCAAGTCCGAAGGCGACCTACGGTGAGCGGATGATTCGTGATGCGCTCGCTGCCGGTGCTGTGGACCGCTTGCTCATCTCAGAAAGCCTGCGGAAGAACATCACCGACTTGTCCTGCGACGGGTGCAAGCACACGTGGACCGAAACGGTGGACCGGCACGAGAGCCTGCCGTCCTGTCCCGCCTGCGACAACCACAAGGTCAGCGTGGTCGAGGAGCGTCCGCTCATCGACGAATTGGTGAACATGGCGACCCAAAGCAACACCGGCGTGGTCTATATTTCGATTGACACCGAGGAAGGTGCCCAACTCTACGAAGGCTTTGGAGGCCTTGCGGCGCTGTTGCGCTACCCGATGATGTGAGGTGAACCGATGCAGATCCTGCTCGATGCCGTGAGCGACGACCTCGAAGCGGCGCTGGCCAGCGTTGGCGTGACTGGGGACCTTTGGCGGCGCGTCATCGGCCCAGCACGTGAGCGCAAGGAAGGCGACGTGGCGTTGCCGTGCTTTCCATTCGCCAAGATGGTCGGCCGTGCACCCGCCGACATCGCTGAGGCCGTGGCTGCTGCCATGCAGGGCCATGAAGCGCTCTCGGAGGTACGGGCCACCAACGGCTACCTCAACCTCGTCGCCAACCCTGCATGGTTGGCCCAACACCTCCTCGACGAGGAAGGGCCGCTGAACGGCCCGGTCGCTCCAGAAGACGGCCTTGTGCTCATCGAGCACACCTCCGCCAACCCCAACGGTCCCTTTCACGTCGGTCGTGCTCGCAACGCCATCCTCGGGGACACCTTGGTGCGTCTGAACCGCTTGGCCGGTCGAGACGTCCGAGCCGAGTATTACGTGGACGACATGGGCAAGCAAGTGGGCGTGCTCGCATGGGCCTTGGAACACCTGAGTGAGTCCGACGTTGACGCTGCGCTTTCCGACCGTGGCGACGCTGATTCGACATGGGCGCACAAGCCCGACCACACCCGCGTCCGCTGGTATCAAGCCGCTCAGGCGATCCGTTCGACGAAGGAAGGCACGCCTGAGGGCGAGGCCATCGAGAAGGCCATCGGCACCATGGTGCACGCCAGCGAGCACGGCGACGAAGCCGTGCTCGATGCCTTCGAGGCCGCGTACTCGCCGGTGCTCGAAGGCATGTTGGAGACCCTCGGGCGTCTTGGCATCAACTTCGACGCCTTCACCAAGGAATCCACCTTCGTGGTGGACGGCTCGGTGGCCGCCATCATGGACCACCTTGCGACCTTGGACATCCACGGCGAAGCGGACAACGGTGCGCGTTTCCTCGACCTCGGGCAGCGTGGCTTGAAGGGCAAGACGGAGTTCTTCTACCGACGTGGCGACGGTTCCTCGCTGTACGCCACGCGCGACCTCGCGTACCACCGATGGAAGTGGACGCAAGCCGACCGCTTGCTGAACGTCCTTGGCGAAGATCACCGCCTGCAGGCCAAGCAGGTGGGCTTGACCCTCAACGAATTGGGTGAATCGACGCCTGAAGTCGTGTTCTACAGCTTCATCAAACTGCCCGAAGGCAAAATGAGCACCCGCCGAGGCAACGTTGTCTTCATGGACGATTTGCTTGAGGAAGCAAAGGCCCAGGCGGCGACCGTGGTGCGCGACCTGCGCCCTGACTATGACGATGCGCAGATCGATGCCATTTCTGAAGCCGTGGCGACGTCAGCGGTTCGTTTCAACATCATCAAAGTCAGTCCCGAGAAGGGCTTCACCTTCACGTGGGAAGAAGCGTTGAGCTTCGAAGGGGGCTCTGCACCCTTCGCCATGTACGCGCACACGCGCGCCTGCAGCATCTCACGGAAGTTGGAAGAGGCCGAGCCTGCTGCTGAGGGTCCGTCCTTTGACGGCCCGATGCCGGACGGATTGGTGGACCTCCTTCGCGTTCTGGCCGTCCACCCAGACGTCTTGCGCAACGCCGTGCAGCAGCACAAGCCGCACCTGTTCGCTTTGCACATGCTGGATCTGGCGAATGCGTACAACGGCTTCTACCGTGATTGTCCGGTCATCGTCGACGGCCGTGCGCATGCCCTGCACGCCGCGGTCAGCGAGCGTGCGCGCGAGGTGCTTCATGCGGGCCTGACCGGCCTTGGGCTGGTGCCGCTGGAGCGCATGTGAGGTCGGCCTCGAACAGGGGCCTCGCGCTGTGTTCAACCTGCTGTGAACGCGGATTGTTGCTGCTCCGCAAGGTCAGGGTTTTTGTCCGCTTTTCGACGGGCGGGGCCATGAACGGCCGCGAGAAGGCGCTTCAAGCGCTTAGCCTCGTGGCCATCATGGTGCTCACGGCCGTGGTCTTTGACCTGCTGAGTGAACCCGACCAAGACCAAGAAATCGTCTACGTCTTGGTCGACAACCGGATGATGTTCGACGAGAATTCCACGGTCATCGAACTTGATCGAAGTGAAGTGGCCCGCATTGCCTCGTTCAACATCAAGGTCTTCGGGGACACCAAAATGAGCAACGCGACGGTGGTGGCGGAATTGGTGGACCTCTTCCAAGCCTACGACATGGTGGCCGTGCAGGAGATCAAGGACATTGACGAGGAGGTGCCGTACCTCTTCTTGGACGAATTGAACGGGGTCGCAGGGCAAGACAACGTCACCAACCAGACCCTGAACTGGAGCATGGTGCTGTCTGAGCGCAGCGGTCAGCAGGAAGACGACAAGAACTCACAGGAGCAGTACGCCTACTACTACCGGCCCACGGTGTTTAGGTCGCTGGACAACGGCACGCTGTACGACGACAGCATCAACGATTCCTTCCAGCGTGAACCTTTCATGGCTTCCTTCATGCTCTTGGACCCCTCCGGCGCAGACACCGGGACGGACCTGGTCATCGTCAACGTCCACACCAAGCCGACCCTTGCGGTGGAGGAGATGAGTGCCCTCGGCGACGTGCACCTCTGGGGCCAAGCCAACTATTCTGACGACGACGATTACGTCATTCTGGGCGACTTCAACGGTGACTGCTCCTACGCGTCCTACAACGAACTGATCGAGCTGTCCATCTCATCGGAGAACTACACGTGGTTGGTTCCCGACGATGCCGACACCACGGTGGGCGACTCACGCTGTGCTTACGACAGGATCGTCGCCGCCAGTACCTTGGACGATCGGCTGACCGGGACTTGGGG
>DUHJ01000041.1:12089-12414 GCA_013330925.1 Candidatus Poseidoniaceae archaeon
CCGCCAGTACCTTGGACGGTCGGCTGACCGGGACCTGGGGCGTCGACGAGCGCATCAGCAGCGGCGCGGTGTCGGATCACAAGCCGGTGTGGTTTGACCTTCAACGCACATGAGCGAAGGTCTGTTCAGGCTTTGGTTGTCGACGAACACAACGGTACCCTATGATAGGGCGTCTAAGCAGAGGGGGGATGGGTGGACGTTGCTGGGCTGGTTCCTTGTTTCGGGGTGGTGTGACCGGTCGTGTCCATCGCCATTGGCATCTACGCATATGTGACGGCACGGATGCCGCTGATGATTGGAGGACTGGTGTCCCTTGCGGTCTCGG
>DUHJ01000199.1 GCA_013330925.1 Candidatus Poseidoniaceae archaeon
GGCCGCAGCGGATTTGATGGGTCAAATCCAACAAGGCCTCATTGGAGGTCAACCCTCCCCGGGCCCAAGCCAAGCAACGGACATGCTGATTCAGACCCTCAGGCGTGACCATGGCCAAGCGCTGATCGTGCTTGACCTTCCTGTCCTCGATGGAGAACATCTTCCACAGATCCTCTCGAAGTCCATGGCCTACCTTGAACGACTTGACGCGCTCATCGTGGTCATCGCGACCCCCGAGCACGCCGCTCGATTTGGAGCAGGCCTTGTGACGAGGTTCACGCAGGAATTCACCCTTGAACCGTTCAGCGATGAAGACATTGCGAACATGATCGACGTGCGTGTGCGTCGGGAAAATCAACTTGGCTGGCGTCCACGACTTTCTTGGATTCAGGACCATCTGCACCATCTTCCCCTCTACCCCCGTCAACTTCTGCAAGAGATGAGCAAGCAATACATGGCGCATCAGCGCGGTGATGGCCGACGTACACCCCAAGCAAAGGGAACGACACAAAGCCCACCAATGGACGCCTGGGAGCCTGCCCCCGCCGATGCAGGGTTGGAATTGGACATGGACGACCTCGATGGTGCACGAGAGCAAGACGCCCCCCCTCCCATCCGCCCTTCACTGGACGACGTGGTCGATACCGGTCGAACTTGGATGGAGGATTTCGGGCAGGACGAAGCCCAACCGCATGCGCCTGAACCGGCGGCTGCTCCAGTGGTTCCTTCGGAGGCAAAGGCCCCCACACCACCGCCAAGGGAACCTCTGGTTTCCCAAGTGAGTCGGACCTCACCGTTTGGCCGCATTGCTCATCGCTCCATTGCAGCAAGCAACGAGACCGCCTCTGCTTCGATTCAACCAGCGACCCCGGTCCAACCAGCGACCTCGGCCTCCATCAAGGACGAGAAGGAGGGCAAGTGGGAGTTCACGGACCACACGAAGCCCACCCCAGCGGCCGGTGCCCAGCCTGTGGCATCCGAGGGGCAGGGGCGTGAGGCCACGCAACCGGTGCCTCATGCCTCACATGATCTCTCGGCAGAGGTCGTGCAGCTTCTCCAGAAAGCCTTGGTGACGCCCCGTTCGTCCACAGCAAGCCCCTTGCAGGGCTTGGCCGATGCGTTGACCCGACTGGGCCTTCCTCACGCCGGTGCGCTGAGCCACCGCCCTCTTCGGGTTCAGGCGCTGAAAGAATTGAATTCGGGACAGGCGTTGGTGGTGGAGGCCGCCAGCGTCCGGGAGATTTCTCCCTCTGATGCAAGGCTCCTCGCCCGTTTGGGCGTGAAGCGTGCTCGTTTGTCACAGATCTGCAACGGCCTGCACCGGGACGGAGTGCTGGACGTGGCCCAAAGGGGGCGCTCACGCGTGTTTACCCTGTCCACTGGGGCACGGGCCCAACTCAAGGCCTGGAACCTCCTTGGAGGTGAGGCCTGATGGCGTGGACACCCGCATGGTCCAGCAAGGTGAGCCCCCCCGTGGCCTGCCTCGCTGCAGGCCGAGGATGGAGCATCATCGGTCACGAGCGTCGCTTGACGTTGTTGTCCGATGACGGCGCTCACCGCTGGACCCACGACCTTCTGTTCACACCGCATCGCGTGGTCGTGGACGGAGCACATCTCGGCGTTCTGGCCGCCCATGGCTTCACCGTTCATCGCTTTGAAGACGGAACGCCGCTCAACGAGGGACGCGCGGTGAGCCGGGGATTCTCTGCGCTTCTTGCCCGTCCGGGTGGGGGGTGGCTCGCCGCGGGTCGCGAGGGTGACCTTCACCTCTTCACCGCCGAGGGTCGGGGACGTTCCCGTGCGCCTCGAGCACCGGTGCGTGCTCTGATTGGATGGCTTGATCGTGATCAGGCCATCGTTCACGACCAAGACGGGTGCCTTCGGCTTGTGCATGTGGTCAGCGGTGCGGACGTGGCGACCTACGGACAGGACCGCTGGACGTGGGTGTCGTCGTTGGAACGCGATGGCATGCTCTTGCGAGGTGCGGACGGCCTCCTGCATCTCGGTGTTCCGGGCGGCGCCGGCTGGGACCGAATCGACCGGTTGGAAAGCGAGGTGCTCGAACCCACTTCTGCGGCCCGGATGGGCACAGGGTGGATTCTTCTGGAACTCGACGGACGAATCATCACCGCACCCGACGCGGACACGGTCCACCAAGGGACGATGATGAACGACCCCGTCCTCGTCATTGACGGCGACGGCGATGAAACGCTGTTTGGCGCAACCCGCGACGGCCTCGTCCGTTGCTGGTACGGCGGTGAGCGGGAGCGCATCGAACGCGAGGCCCGTCGTGCGCTGGTCGCCGACGGCCAACGTGCGGCAGATTGGGCCCAACGCCGTCGGCGGTTCGACGCTGCGGTCGAAGCCGAGGAACGAGGGGACTGGTCCACGGCGGGGCTTCACTACGAAGCGTTAGGACGCGACGAGGACGTGCAACGCGTCCGCCGCAAAGGAGGTGATATGGATGGCTGACGGAGACCACCCGACAGAAGTCACCACCGAACGTGTTCAGCGCTACTTGGACTTGACCGCACGGGCCCGCGCGAAGGCCACGCCAATTCCCAAGGAGGGGACTGAGGAGTGGTCCAACCTTGAACGCCTGTTGCGCATGGCGGACGATTATGCCTCGGACGCTGTCCATTTTCTCAAAACAGGCGACCTGGTCCGGGCCTTCGGCGCCATCAATTATGCCCATGCATGGATCGATGCCGGCGTTCGCCTCCGGTTGTTGGACGGGCACGACGATGACGTGCTCTTCACGCTCCCCTAGGGGTCGATTCGCCGAAGGCGGTGGCCATCGACGACTTCGATAATGGAGCAACCGGCCTGAATGAGCCGCGTCTTGAGGCCGCGGTCCACGGTCAGCGTGACCGCGCGAAGGGCGGTGGCCAAGGCCATGATGTGGTCGTCAGGGTGATCCATGTCCTCAGGCGTATCGACCACGGTCGCACGCTCATCGAGCAGGGTCAGCAGCAAGCCTCGACGCTGCCGGTCAAGCACGGCAAGTTCCAT
>DUHJ01000144.1 GCA_013330925.1 Candidatus Poseidoniaceae archaeon
CGGTGATTTCACCGATGGTCGGTCGACCGCTGGTCAAGGTCCCGGTCTTGTCGAGGAGAACGTGATCGACCTTGGCAAGACGCTCCATCGCATGCCCGCCTCGAACGATGGCCCCAAGATGCGCTGCACGTGCGAGGATGGCCGCGTGGGGCATCGGTGCGGCCAGCAACAGGGCACACGGACAAGCGACCACCCACAACAGAAGCATGGTGGTGATGTCGTCGGGGTAGAGGACACGCCAGATGACGACCGAACCAAAGAGCACAATGGGGACCCAGATGGTGGTGAAACGCTCCACAAGCCCTTGCAGGCGGGGAGGTTCCTCACGGAAGGTGTGCACGGCTTCGATCAACCCAGAAAGTCGGGTGTCGTCCCCCGTCGCCGAGACCTCGATTTCCACAGGTCCACGCTGGAGGACCAAGCCCGCGTTGAGTTCGTCTCCCGACTCCACGTCCACCGGCACGGATTCGCCGGTCAGCGGAGCCATGTCCAGGCTCCCTGTTCCCGCAACGATGACGCCATCGGCCGGGATCAACTCACCTGAACGGATCTGGAGTTTGTCACCAGGCCGCACCAAATCGATCGGCACCTCCTCCCATGTTTCTGCCGCAGGCGGCGGCGCCTGCATCGGCGACATGCCAGAAGAAGCGAGGCTGAAGCCCATCGGTGCGGAGAACGAGTGCTGATGCGGCTTGTTGGAACGACGGGCGGTCCTCGGAAGCCGGTCAAGTCCACCCTGCATGGCTTCGCGGGCCCGCACCAAGGCGTCGCCCTCAAGATGCTGAGTGAACGCGACGAGGATGACCACGATGAGCGCCTCTTCCCACATGGTCAACAGCACAGCACCAAGGACGGCCATCGAAGTCAGCACCTGAAAACCGATTTGTCGGTTCTTGAGACCGGCCGCTGCTTCGCGGAACATCTCAGCCCCGCCGATGACGACCGCCACCGTTGCAACCCCACCGAGCAACAGGGCCGGAGCATGAAGGATCTCAAGCAGAATCACGATTGGAAAGAGGGCGAAGGAAACCGCGCCACCGACAAGACGGCGTTGGTCGGGACGCAGCCGGTCCGAATCGGCCAAACCAAGGCTTGGAGCCGCGCCCAGAAGCCCTGTGAGGGCCGCATCACGGTCGGATTCCATGCCTTCGGGAGCATCGGGAACCAATTGGAGCAGCACCCGGTCATCACGCGTAATCTCGGCATCCAGCACGCCAGGTTGACGCCGAAGCAGCCGGTCGAGACGCGCGATGGGGACACCGTTCTTGTTGGCCAAAGAAGAGGCAGAAACGCCGTTGAGTTGTAGATGAGGCACGTTTGGAGCGTGCCCAAGCGAGCGGAGGACACGGGCGGCCTCGGCAACGGTGCCCACCGAGAGATCGATGTTCACGCGGACTTCCCCAGCGGTCGGAGAGACGACGGGGGCCCAGACCTGATCCAAGTGCTTCAGGGCCCGTGTGGCCTTGGAAGCGCAATCAGGGCAATCCATGCCCAACAAGGGCCATGTCACTTCGTACTGGCCGGTGGCCTCGGCCACAATTTCCGCCTCAAGCACCGGGCCGCTTGTGGTCGTTTCAGCCACGACCTGCCTCGGTTCTGGCGCCGGCTCGGGGATCGGCGTTGAGGACCTGAGGGTTGTGGTGACGGTCCCGTCGGCAATGTCGATGAAGACCTCGTCGTCATCGACCATGACCTTCGGACCGGTTCGATTCTGATGAATCCTCCCCCCAAGCACGTGTTCAAGCCGCACGATGCACGAACCCCTAAGGAGGAGGCCAACCCACTGAATCCCATGCAATGGGTGCCCGAGGGATGGAGGCCAAAACTGGTGGCCGTGGACATTGACGGGACCTTGACCGACGCCAACAAGCGGCTGCACGTTGGCGCAGTTGAGGCGCTGAGGGCTTTGGAGGCCGCTGGGATTCCCGTTGTCATCTGCACCGGAAACACCCGACCCATCGCCTACGGACTCTGGCGCTTCATTGGGTTAAGCGGCCCCCTGGTCTGCGAAAACGGAGGCGTGTTGTGGTACCCGAACGGTGAGGTCGTGCTCCGTGCCCAAGGAAGCGAAGCCGAGGAAGCATGCAGGTGGGTCGCAGAACAACTTCCAGGCATCGACGCAGATGGCATCGCCACCAACCGCTGGCGGGAATCCGAATGGTGCCTCAAGACCGGTGAAGACATGGAAGCGATTCAAGCCGCGTTGTCCGATTCACGCTGGTCGCACCTCACGGTGTTGCGAACCGGTTTCGCCATCCACGTGATGGACCCCTGCTTGTCCAAGGGACAAGGGCTCGCTGAGGTGCTGGATCGCCTCGACCTTTCCCCAGACGACGTCCTCGCGGTCGGAGATGCACCAAACGATCTGAGCATGTTCGAATTGGTGGGTTGGTCGATCGCGGTGGGCGGTGCATTTCCCGAAGTTGCGGCGGTCGCTTCCGTCGCTTCACCCGAACCTCATGGGGCGACATTCCCGCCTTTGGTCGAGGCCATTTTGGCCTCGGAGTAAGCCGAGGGGTGACTTGATAACAGACCGGCACAGCGTCGATTTTGCACGCGGGGATCGCCAAGCTTGGTCAACGGCGCTGCGTTCAGGTCGCAGTCCTCAACGGTTCGCAGGTTCGAATCCTGCTCCCCGCACTTTCCTTCCAACACCGCCCCAGATGGGCTGGTTCTGACCTGCGAACCCTCGAGGGGTTCCTTGACCTCGGTGTGGAATCCTGCGATGCATGATGGAAGAGTGTGGTGACGGAGGCAGGATTCGAACCTGCGAAGCCTTAGCAGAGGATCTTGAGTCCACCCCCTTTGACCGCTCGGGAACTCCGTCGTATGGTCTGTGGCCAAATGACCGTGGATTTCATTCTTCCTCATCGAAGGCCTCGAACCCGAGATCCACAACCTGCTTCGAGGGAGGCTTCGATCCGGTTTGCATTCGAACGGTGACAAGGCTTGCCACGGCCAAAATGAGCGCCAGAGCGCCAAGGCTCGTCCAACCCACGTTGCTGCCGCTTGGGGCATCGCTTGCTGCGCTGACGTCTGCCAGCGGCACGGGGACGTCGCTTACGGTCCCGTTGTCGAGTTGGAGACGAAGTCCAAGGTCGCCGACGGTCCACGCTTCGACGGTCCACAACACGCGCTGGCGCTCTCCGGGTTCGAGGGCGACCTGCGCCTCGGTCAGCGTCACCCCTTCGCCGTCCACCAATCGAACGTGGGTCGAGCCAGGCAAGACGCCCCCATTGGCCAGTTCGAAATCCACGTTGACCACGTCGCCGACGGACGGGCGGTACGGGGCGGCCACCAAGGAAGCGAGGGCAGGTTGGTAGGCGATCCATCGCATCGTGACGGTGACGGGTTCGGTGAGGCTGCCTTCTCCGACCGCACCCCTCCCGGAGGCGTCGGTCGCGGTGAACCACACCTGCCAAACGTCACCTTCCACGACGTTGAAGCCGTCCGGACGAAGGTCCACGGTTCCAGAATGAAGGGCTGATTGGCCGTTCATGGATTCGAGAAACAAGGCTGTGCTTCCCTGAGAGCCGTCGAGCACGCGGCCTTGACGCAACATCCTCCAATGGGCCTCAACCCCTTGCTCCACGGGACGCTCGACGTCCTGCACGGTGACCGCCAACGGCACCTCACCGAGCGAGGTGCTGTCCACCTGCAGGAAGCGGACGGCGTCCACCCGCAAGCGAGGATCGTTCTCGTCGATGTGCACGGTCACCCGATGGGACAGGTTTCCTTCCGACCAACCCGACAACGTGGCGTCCAATTGACCCGAGGTTCGGACAAAGAGCGTGGGGTCGAGGGACAAGCGAAGCATCGGCCTGCCGTCGTTTGGAACGTCCAGCGAACCCGAGTCCGTGCGGGCTCCGTCGGTGACCGACCAGTCCAATTGGACGGTGTCGGGCAGCCGCTCTGCTGTGCGGTTGGAGTTGGAGTGCACCGCACGATACGCGAAGTTCACCACGTCGCCACGCTCTGCGAAAAGGGACCCGTCTGTGTAGGAGCCGTACGGCGGAGAGGTGTCCGTGGCCGACTCCAGACGAAGATCAACCGAGGCGTTGGTCCACCACGTCAAGGCGCTGATCCGCCCAAATCCGAGGCCAAGGTCTTGGCCCTCGTCGCGGACGAACAGGGCCGGGACATGGTCCTGTCCAGCATGCGTTGAGGCCACGTCCCATCGCAACCTGAAGGTCACGTCCAGCCGCCATGCTGCCCCACCGAGGTGCTGAACGTTGACCACGGGTGCGCCGAGGAAGCATGCCACGTCGGGTCGGGTTTCCTCCGTTCTTGGGACGTAGAGGATCCGGCATGCGTCTTCATCCTGGCCGAGAAGGGCCAGTTCGACGGCGTCCAAGGTGGTCAGGCCGTTGGCGTCCCTGACTTCGACGGAGAACGTGTGGAGATGGCCAGGATACAACCGACCTTGGTCTGCGTCAAGCACCAAACTCGACGTAGGGACGGTGGTGGGTCGGCGTGCCTCAAGACGAAGTTCCGCTGCGAACGGCCCTTCGAATGCACCGCCTCCGGGAAGCATGTGCCCTGCCACATCGTAGGCTTCCACCACAAAGCGAGCAAGGCCAAGATCGGCTCCGGTTGGGACGATGTCCGAGGCCTGAATCAACGGCAAGTCAAGGGATTGTTCCGTGCGTCCTTCGGCCAACGGCACCAGGACACGCGCCCATTCCCCTGCCTCACTGACGCCGTTGCCGTTGGCATCGTCACGCGATTGCAACCACGACCAGACGAAGGCGGGTCCGTCCAAGCCTTGGTCGTCTCTGAGGTTCAACACCAGAGCGACGTTCGCGTCAGCGGGAAGCACATGGCCGTCTGCCGGCTGCCGGCCCCCGGGGTCAAGCACGTCCAAGGCGACGAGTTGAGGAGCCACGTCGTCGTACACCAGGTCCACCACCGGAGAGGTGCCCCGTTGCTCGCTGGTGGTGGAGGGTGCATCGTAAGGGCCGAACCTCGTGATGCGTGCCTGCACCGTCAGCTCCGCGCCGCTTGGCAAGATGCCGGGCTGCGGCATGACAAGGGTGCCGTTGAACCAACCCCCGTCTTGGACGCTGACGAAGACGCTGTCCATCCACGTCCCGTTGCGCAACTCGAGGCTGATGGAGGCATCGCCGGCCGAGGGGTGGACGCCTGCGATGCCTTCGATGCGAAGTTGACCGCGGACCTCCATGCTCCGGTTTGCACTCACTTCGTACGGCCAAAGCGGCTTGGTCCAGTCGTGCAAGGCTCGTCCCCGATCGTCGAACACTTCCAAAGAGAGCACCTCAAGGTCGTTCTCGACGTCGTTGCCCTGCACGTCCATGGCTTGCACCACGGGTCCGGTGGTCAGTCCCTCCACGTCCGTTGCGGCCGTCCACCAATGCAGGCGAACCACGTCATCAAAGGACCACGTCGACGTGAACGTCCACGCAACCCGGCATGAACGGGCGTCGCACGCCACGGTGCTGGTGTCTTGCAGTGGCGCGATTCCGGCCCCGCCGGGTTGCCTGAACCGAGCGAGGCCTTCGCTCAAACGATCCACCGTGACTTCACCAAGCGGTGAGGACGGTGAAGGACCAAACCCAAGCGTGACCGATTCGATCAGCGGCACGCTGGAAAGGGGATCTCGTGGGTCGGTCCGCTCGTGCTCGGTGATGACCGTCACGTTGGTCCCCGGCGTCCATGCCCGTGTTGGAACCTGGACAAAGGCGTCGTGCAACGTGACGCGGGAAGAGAGATCGAGGGTAACGTCCACGGCGCCGTGCTCTGTCGCAACCCAGACTTCGAGCGGGTGCTCAGACGCCGTGCTCCCGGCACGCCGCTCGGCCAAGGCCGCGTCCACGATGGCGAGGTCCAGCGACAGCCGACGATCGTCCACGGGACTCAGTGCGGTGAAGGCATGGGGCTGCAAGGTGGCCGCTGACCAGACCCGCAAGGAAGTGCTGCACCGCTGTCCGTCAACCGAGGGCGCATCGGCGTGACGTTGACATGAGGCGATGCCGTTGAGGTGAAGATGACCTGCGCCGTTGGTGACGTGGGTGAAGGTGACGGTGTTGGCCGGATGAGAGGCGGAGAGACCCTCTGCTCCGAGGTCGAAGACCATGTCAAAGGGGATTGAGGAGGCGGACTGGCTGGACGAACCTTCCACCCACCACACCAATTCGAGGCTCTGGTTGGAAGCGGTGACGGGCCCTGAGCTGCTGCTGTTGCCGTCCCAGAGAAGGGTACCGTCGGTGGCGTTCAGGACCATGGCCAACGCGTCGGCAGCGCCAAGCACGTTTCCATGACCCAAGGAGGCCATGTCGAACACCTCGTGGGTTTGCGTGTCGAGACCAACCGTGAGTCCGGTGGCCGAATGGACGCAATCCACTTCGCTTCGGACCTCCTTCATGCTCGCGCCTGGAGGCAATTCCATGCTGATCCCAGAGTGCAACCGCACGGCGTTCCATGCCACGTCGAAGGTTTCGACCCCAGAGGCGTTGCCGACGGACGTGACGGAGGCCCCTGGGGCCACAAGGCGAGCTCCTTGCGCGATCACGTGCACCGTTGCCCGGTCGTGCGGGCACGAGGGCCATGCTGAGAAGGGCAGGTAGGTGCCCGAGGTGGCCACGTTGCTCACCGCACCGTCTTGACCCACCACGAGGCCGCTTGGTAGCACTGGTCCGAGATGGGCAGCATCCAGATGCGCCACACTCCCCATGGTCAGCCGTTCGAGGATGGGCGTGGCCAAGGAGGACGTGGTGGACATGTTCACGCGGAGGCGGAGCACGGGCGCCTCGCTGGTCAGGAGGCTGACGTGGGTGGGGAGCGTGAGGCCCGTCCACCCGTCCACCGCCGAGCCGTTTTGATGGAGCAAATCGACGGTGAGATTGGTGCCGGGAGGGAGCCTTGCATGACCGTCGAGCAACCCCCACATGGACCGAGCTGGAGCGCTGAATGCGGGGGACGTCCAGGTGCCTTCGTTCAGGAACACGTCGATTTCAACGCCTGCATCGTCGATGTACCACCCGTCTTTTTCCACCCAGGTGTCGGAGAAGAAGACGTACCTGAAGCGAACGTCCTGTCCAGACAAGTTGCTGACGTCGATGGTTTCGGCGTCGAAACTCTGCGAACGGGTGGGGCATCCACCGTTGTGGATGGAGCCGTCGTAGATGCCTTCATCGTAGAA
>DUHJ01000232.1 GCA_013330925.1 Candidatus Poseidoniaceae archaeon
CACGGTGTACGACGGCATGCCAAATTGGGCCACCTACTCCCTCGGCCACAACAGCACCCACATCTTCGGCGGCACCCTCAGCGGTGTTGGCGTCATCGCCCTCAGTTCGTTCACGGTGGTCGACACGTGGGAAACGCAGAGTGCAGACAATGCGCCCGTGGCCATCGTCGACGACATCGCTTACATCGGCCTCGACGGCATCGGTGTCGCGCGCTGGGACCTCATCAACTCGGCGTGGCTGAACCTCTGGACCTCGAGCGGTGTCCTTGACACAAACGGGATCACAGGACTGGTGGCCGGCACACAAGCCAACACCCTGTGGGTTGGAGGTGACGACGGTTTCCAACTGATCGACGTCATCAACGCCACTGAATTGGTCGACATCGAGAAGACCAATTCGTTGTACTACGACAACGGCGACCCCTACGATCTCATCATGGTCGGTGACGTTCTGCACTACAACCAGCGAACGGCTTCGGACCGCATTTACCGCATCGACACCGGCAACCTTGCCTCTCCTGTGAACTACCTCGACATCGGCGTCCATCTCAATGAAGGAGGCCTTGACGTCGCCGGCATGGGGCGGATGGGCGACGTCATCGTTGCCTCCGCGGTGTCTGGACAATGGTGGAACACCGAAGGAAGCGGTGGCATCGTTCGTTGGGACACGGTCAACGGCAGTTGGTTGCCCGACGTGCTCCCCGACGCATCGATTGACGTGGTGGAGATGTTGCAAACCGCCAACGGAGAAACGTGGATTCAATGGGGCGACACCGGCATCGAAGTGCACGACGCCAACGGAACCCTCGTCCAAGATTGGGGCGACAACGACATTCCCGATCTGCCAAACGGCCAGGGCGGCTACCCGATGGGTGGAGGCATGGTGGAGTGGAACGGCGAGGTTCTGCTGGCCTCAGAAGACGGCATCGAAGCCTACGATCCATCCACGGGCACATGGTCAACGTACTGGTCGGACGCCAACACGCCCGAAGTCTACGAGCTTTGGACGGACGGAAACGTCCTCTTCATCGGCGCCACGAGCGGCTCGGGGTGGAACCCCGACGGCGTCGTGGTCATGGAGGACAGCAGCGGCACACGAACCACCGTGCTTTCCTCCGCCAATGGTGATTTCTCGAACGCCTACCCGATCAGCATCGAGGCCTGCGATGGCATGGTGTGGACCGCTTTCTTCCAACTGTCCGGTGTCGCGCAGGTCATTGGCGTGGACCCCAACGGCACCGCATCTGATGTGGTCATCGACGGTCAGGACCTTGGGTCCAACCAACGCCCTGCGGCGCTTGCATGCGCCGGAACTGAATTGCACGTCGGCTTTTGGTCGGTCAGCACCGGCATTGTGGTGTGGGACCTTGCAACCGGTCAAGTCACCGACCAACTCAACAGCGATGACGGATTGAGCAACTCGGCGGTGTACTACGACGCCATGGCCACCGTCGGCTCCGCCACTTCACCCTCCATTGTCGTGGGTCATGACACCGACAACGGCGACGGCGGCTACTCGTACTACAACGTCGCAAACCCCGTTCCGACCGTTCGCGAACAAGGCAGCCTGGTGACCACCGTTGCTCGTGGAGCAGGTGGAGAGGCCGTATACGGCATCGCAGGTTTGAGTTCTGGCTTCAGCCAAGTTGGGCAGTGGTCTCCTTCCGTAGGGGCGAGCGTGATTGAAAGCAAGATTCAACTGAACTCAGGCGCCGTTTCCGCCTTGGCCGGTTCCGGGACCACCCTCTATGCGGCAACCTACGACCCGACCGGCGGATTTGGTGGCTCCACGGGTGGAAACGCCCTTCTCGTTGGGAGCGTTGCAAGCAACGGAACGCTGACGTGGACCGACGGTCACACGATGCCCTCGAGTTCGCGCGTCAATTCCATCGCCATCGGAAACCATGCCGTCCATGCGTCCACCTTCCCACGAGGAGGATTCAATGGAAACGGCGGCGGACAAGGCAATGGATTGCTCACCCTCGACCTCGCGAACGGCACGTGGTCCACCGCGAGCAACGGACTGTCGGACGACATGGACGGGTTGGCATGGTACGGCAACACGTTGGTGACCGGTTTGGTCGGTGGTGGCACTGGAGTGTCTGGCATCCAAATCTACGACCCGACCACGGACGCTTTTGTTGACGGCGGTGTCCTTGGAGGCTTGCCTTCAAACACCATCTACGGCCTTTCCCGCTCTTCGACCTCCGACGTGGTGCACATCGCCACCGAAGGAGGCGTGGGCCGGTTTGATCGAAGCCTGGACGGATGGGACACGCCGATCACCACCGTCGACGGACTCCTTTCGAACAAGGCATGGGACGTGATCACGTGGTTCGACGGGTCTGGTGCCGAGCAGGTGCTCTTGGCCACCGACGGTGGTTTGTCCCTCTGGAACGCCTCTGCTGACCAAATGGTGGCATCGTGGGACGACACCAACGGATTGTTGGAGACGTCCACATGGGGCCTCTTCCGAAACGCCACAGACGGTACGGTTCTGCTGGCTCACGACGGACTTGGCTCGTCCCGCCCAGGTGCGACCGTCCTTGCTGCCTCTTCATCGGCCGCAGGTGGATTCGTGGTCGACGACACGCATCGTTTCGATCAGCTACCTTCCAACGACGTGACCGCCGTTTCATCGGATTTCTGGGGACTCCACGTCGCCACCGGCAGCGGCACCATGACGCACTGGAACGCCCTCAGCGAGGAATTTGAGGAAGGGTTGGATCGAACCCCCACCAACCAACCGGTCACCCGCATCACAAGCGACGGCACCACCGCCGTCCTGATGATCGACAACGGTGTGGTCCTCGTCGAAGCCTCGTCCACAACGCATTCCCTTCTCGCCTCGGAAACCGTGATCGGGGTTTCCGACGTTGCACTCGACGCCTCAGGCGCCGTGTGGGCCAGCACGCTTGACGACGGATTGGCCGCATGGAGTCCACCACCCGGCTATCAGCCGGTGCCCAGCGCGACCAGCCTACGAGCGACACCGCTCAATTTGGGCATCGGCACAGGATTCGCCGACGTGACCGATTACCTGCATCCTGGCACCAGCATCGACCTGCTGGACCTTGCCGGCGTGCCCACGTTGACCCTACCAAACGGTTCGATCGGTACGCTGACGCCGACCGCCCTACCCCTGGTGTTCAGTTCCACCACGCAAGGTGCTGCAGTCTGGGCCTCCACCGACCTGCTGCTGTGGAACGGGACCTTCGAGATGGCGGACGATGCGTTCGTCAACCGCTTGCAGGCTGCGGTCGACACCGGCCGGATGTTCAACGGCAACCTCACCGTCGAGGCACAGCTCTTCAGCCCCGTCAACGGCTCCATGGAAGTGCGCCTCATCTACGACTGGAGCCGGACGGAGACGCCGGTTGAATTGCTTGAACTCAGCGACCGACCCGACGACGGTGGCGGCGCCCTGCGTGCATCCTGGTCCCTGGTGCACGACGACGATTTCGCACGCTACCTCCTCTACCTGAAGCCGGGCGGATGGGCCGTTCCCCCGACCGCTGCAGAACTGCAGGCCTCCAACCTGCAACCCGATGCGGCCGTTGCTTTGCACAGCCGACTTCAGACGGACGTCTTCACCGCTGGGGGTGAACCGTTGATCGACGGACAGAGCTACAGTGCCGTGGTTGTCGTGGAATACGCCGACGGTCGATTCGGCACGGTCTCCATGCCGCTTGGTCCTGCGAGCCCAAGCGACGAGATGCCGCGACCGCCCAACAGCGGAGAGGCGATGCCGTCCACCATCAGCAACGCCGCAGACGGTGACCTTGACGTGCGATGGGAACGGTGCACGGCGTTGGACCACGCGTCCACACGATTGTACGCCTCGACCGTTGAACGAACCGACGTCGTCGGACTGACGCCCGTGCTTGATCTACCCAAGACCGAGGGCAACGAGACCACCTTGACCCTTCAGCCCGGCCGTGTCTATTGGATCGGCCTGACGTGCGTGGACGAAGCGGGCCAAGAGAACCTCAGCGATGCACTCATTCTCGGACCGGTGGTGCCCACCGGCGGTCTTGACGACGGCATCGCTCCACCCCCGCTTCAAAACGTGGAGGCCGTTGACGCTCCAAACGACGAGGGGGGGCGTATTTTGGTGTCCTGGACGCCGTCCATTGCGG
This sequence comes from Candidatus Poseidoniaceae archaeon, assembly GCA_013330925.1. Lineage (GTDB taxonomy): Archaea > Thermoplasmatota > Poseidoniia > Poseidoniales > Poseidoniaceae > MGIIa-L3 > MGIIa-L3 sp11892u. Next base: position 4,140 of record DUHJ01000232.1, read on the forward strand.
TGGATTGTGCCTTCTACACGGTGTGGCTGCACGAACTTGGTGACATCCAAAACATCGACCAAGTGGGTCAAAGCGACGGGGCTTACGCCACCCGCGTGGCCGAAGCCGTCGCAGCACTACGTGACGGCACGCTCGCCTTTGAGGAAGCGGAAGTCGTGGCCGATTGTTCTGCAAATCAAACCGTGGTGGACGACATTGGAGGACGGTCGTTGATCGACGGCCGCACCTACCTTGTGGCCGTCACGGCCCACGACGTTTGGCTCAACGTTGACCTCAGCCTCGGTGACGGGACGATCATCGACGATGTCATTCCCTTCCGCAACGTCATCGACGAGGGTCTTGCTCCAGACCGATTGGTGGACGTGAAAGCCTTCGACCACCCAGAAGACGACGGACGGGCCATCGACGTGGTCTTCTCACCGTCGGATGCTGACGACTTCGATCATTACCTCATCTGGACCTTCACGGAGGAGATCACCAACGTGAGCGCATGGTACAACGACGGTGTGTTCATCGGCGAAGTCGCGGTGCTGCGCATTGACACCCAACTCATCGACACCGAGGGTTCACCGTTTGAGATCACCTTGAACGAAGCCTTGCACAAGGACGACGACGGCACGTGGTCGGTCGTGGCGATTGAGGACGGGATGACCGTTTACGCCATGGTTACCGTCCATGACCTCAGAGGAAACGTTCACCTCGACGGGTTGACGGAGGCCGCTGCCCTTGCCGTGGACAACCTCGCCGACCGTGAAGCGCCCGACCGCATCGAAGACCTCGTGGCCACGGACCGGCCAGAAGACGACGGAAGTGCCGTCTTGCTCGAGTTCTTGCCTTCCACCGCCAGCGACGTGGCGGCCTACGAAGTCTATGCGTTGAGTGCACCCTTCAACCGCGTCAGCGAGAGCGCAACGCCAAGCCTGGTGCTTGACCGCACCCC
>DUHJ01000026.1:0-849 GCA_013330925.1 Candidatus Poseidoniaceae archaeon
TCGATGCAGAGGACGGCTCGGTCTCCTACGACTTCCGCTTCGATGCGCTGCTTGATCGTGCATGGTCCAACAGCCTGCCCGCCGTGACCGCGGCACTGTTTGACTGAGGTGAACCCATGCGCTTCGGATCCACACCCTACATCGCCTCACGGGCGAAGTCACGCCGCAAGGCGTTGGCAGACAGGGCGCGGCTCCGGCAATTGATCAACCACGCACCGGACCAACTGACCGTGGCTGTCGCAGACCTTGGCTACCGATCTGAAATTGATCGCTATGCTGCCACCTACGACGGAGGCGACCTCATTGAGGCTGCGCTGACCGACAATTTGGAGCATGAGTTGGACAACATCACCAAGCTCTGTTCCGGAAAGGTGGCCCGCATTGTTTCGGTCTATACCAACCGCTTCGAGTACCACAACGCCAAGGCCGTGCTCCGCGCGGTCGTGAACGACGTGGAATTGGAACGCGTGTCGCACGACATCCTGCCGGACATCAACGACATCAACACCCCTTGGCTGCAAATCATCGAGCGTGCCGACGACCTGCGTTCAGCTGTGGTGCTGATGCGAAGGAAGCCGTTCGGGCCTGCGCTCAACGCTTTGCCCGAGGACGCATCTTTGGCGGCGTACGAAGACGCATTGGACCGGCATTACTTCTCCGACGCCATCGCTTCGTTGAGTGGAAGCCAAGCCGACGTTCGTATGCTCCGCGGATTGCTTGCAACCGAAATCGACCACCGCAACATCGTCAACCTGCTTGAGGCCGCAGCCATGGGCCTCGAGGGAAGCGACGTGACCGATGCGTTGGTCCCGGGCGGCCGGCTGATCCCCAAGCGGGTCTTCTCCGCTG
>DUHJ01000026.1:1150-9352 GCA_013330925.1 Candidatus Poseidoniaceae archaeon
GGCTGATCCCCAAACGGGTCTTCTCCGCTGTGTCCAATGGCGGCCGTGCGTCGCTGTTGGAAGTGCTCCGACCAGCCAGCCGATTCGACTTGACTGGCTTTGAGGCGGCCATCGACGAAGCCGACGCGGCCATGTCTTTGGATCCCGTCATCACCTGGCTCGCAGCCCGCGAGAACGCGCACCTGAACCGGATGAGCTACCTGCATCCGGTCTCGGCGCTTCCTGTGGTCCACTACATCGCGATGAAGGTCAAGGAGGTCAAGGACCTCCGGATCATCACGCGTGGTCTCATGGCGGGATTGCCCGCTGACGTGGTGGAGGCCCACGTCATTTGAATGGAGGTGTGATGCATGGAAATTGCCGTTGTTGGCACGCCCGAATTCACCCTCGGCTTCCAACTCGCAGGGATCTCACACCTGCACAACCCTTCGGACGACGAGGCCATGGCCTCCGTGCTCCGTACCCTACTCAACAGCAAGGAGGTGGGCATCGTTGTGGTCGACTCCGCGAGCCTTAGCCGCCTTCCAGAGCGCCTGCGAGAGCAGCTCTCTGCATCCGTAACCCCGACCGTGCTGGGAATCGGCACGGAAGAGGACAACACCTTGCGCGATACCATCCGCAAGGCCATCGGAGTCGACCTATGGGCATGACGTTCCACGACACATTGGAGGAAGATGAATGAGCAACGAAGGACAAATCTACCGAATTTCCGGACCTGTGGTCACGGCCAAAGGCATGAATGCCGCCATGTACGACGTTGTTCGTGTTGGCGATGAAGGACTGATGGGTGAAGTGATTGAGATTCACGGCGACCAATCCGTCATTCAGGTCTACGAAGACACGTCCGGCATCCGTCCCGGTGAACCTGTGCTGAACACGCAGGAGACCCTGTCGGTTGCCCTCGGCCCTGGCTTGCTCACCCAGATTTACGACGGTATTCAGCGTCCCCTTCAGACCCTCGAAGAGCAGATGGGCTTCTTCATCACCCGTGGTGTTGACGCCGACGCCTTCGACATGGAGAAGACGTGGACCTTCGAGCCGGTCGCCTCCGCTGGCGACGAGGTCTCTGGTGGTCACGTCATTGGGCACGTCCAAGAAACCGAAACCATCGTTCACAAGATCATGGTTCCTCCCAACGTTTCTGGCACCATCAAGAGCATCGAAAGCGGCGACTTCAACGTCACCCAAACGGTTGCCACCCTTGATGACGGCACCGAGATTCAGATGATGCAGAAGTGGCCGGTGCGATCGCCCCGTCCCTTCCAAACAAAGTACGCACCCGACACCCCCCTCATCACCGGGATGCGCATCCTCGACTTCCTGTTCCCGCTCGCCAAGGGCGGTGCAGCGGGCATTCCCGGTCCTTTCGGGTCTGGGAAGACCGTGACGCAGCAGTCCCTCGCGAAGTACTCCGACGCACAAATCGTGGTCTACATCGGCTGCGGTGAGCGTGGCAACGAGATGACCGAAGTGTTGGACGAGTTCCCTCACCTCATCGACCCCAACACGGGCAAGCCACTCATGAACAGGACCGTCATGATCGCCAACACCTCGAACATGCCTGTCGCTGCGCGTGAGGCTTCCGTGTACACCGGAATCACCATCGCCGAATACTTCCGTGACATGGGCTACGACGTGGCCCTCATGGCCGACTCGACCTCACGATGGGCCGAAGCCATGCGTGAGATTTCCTCTCGCCTGGAAGAGATGCCCGGTGAGGAAGGGTACCCAGCGTACCTCTCCTCCCGCATCGCCGAATTCTACGAGCGCGCCGGCCGTGTCAACACCCTCTCCGGTGAAGACGGCTCCGTGACGGCCATCGGTGCAGTGTCCCCGCCTGGCGGTGACATTTCCGAGCCGGTCAGCCAGGGTACCCTCCGCATCGTCAAGGTGTTCTGGGGCCTCGACGCAGGGTTGGCCCGTCAGCGCCACTTCCCTGCCATCAACTGGCTGAACTCCTACTCGCTGTACCCGCCGTCCCTCGACCAGTGGTACCGCGACAACATCGGTCAGGACTTCCCCGAGATCCGCACCGCCATCTCCGGTCTGCTCCAGATTGAGGCCGAACTCCAAGAAATCGTGCAGCTCGTCGGTTCCGACGCGTTGCCCGTCGACCAGCAGTTGACGCTCGAAGTGGCCCGCATGATTCGCGAGTACTTCCTGCAACAGAACGGCTTCGACCCGGTTGATGCGTACTGTGACATCAACCTCCAGTACCGCATGGCCAAGGCCGTGCTGACCTTCCAAGACGCAGCCAAGTCGGCCATGGGTGCCGGCTCTGCGCTCTCCGACGTGGTCAACGTGCCCGCCCGGTCCGCGCTCTTGCGTGGTCGCTTCGAGGACGGCTACATCGACCGCATCGACGACATGGTCAAGGCCATGGTGGACGAAATTGAAGCCACCGTGGAGGAGAACTGAGGAGGGATCATCATGGCAGGAAAGGAATACCGAACCATCACCGACGTCAAGGGACCGCTTGTGTTCCTCAACAAGACCGAACCCGTCGCTTACGGCGAAATTGTTTCGCTTCGTCTCTCGAACGGGGACATCAAGAACGGTCAGGTGCTCGACACCTCCGACGACATGGTCGTCGTGCAGGTCTTCGAGGGCACGGCCAAGGTTGACCGCCAAGCCGGCGTGACCTTCCTTGGAGACGTGTTCAAGCTCCCCGTCAGCACCGACCTGGTCGGTCGTATCCTTGACGGCGCTGGACGCCCCCGTGACGGCGGCCCTGAGATCGTGGCCGACGAGAAAGCCGACATCATCGGAGCGGCCATCAACCCGTACAGCCGACAGAGCCCTCACGACTTCATCCAGACCGGCATCTCGGCCATCGACTGCTGCACCACGCTTGTTCGTGGCCAGAAGCTGCCGATTTTCTCTGCATCTGGTTTGCCGCACAACGACATTGCGCTGCAGATCGCGCGCCAAGCCAAGCTCAAGGACAGCGATGAGGAATTCATCGTGGTGTTCTGCGCGATGGGCATCACCGCGGAAGAATACAACTTCTTCCGTTCCGACCTTGAGCGCACGGGTGCGCTCGAGAACGCTGTGTTGTTCGTGAACCTCGCGGACGACCCCGCCGTCGAGCGCATCATCACCCCGCGTCTTGCCCTGACCGCTGCCGAGTACCTTGCCTTCGAGCAGGACTACCACGTGCTGGTCATCTACACGGACATGACGAACTACTGCGACGCACTCCGTCAAATCGGTGCTGCGCGTGAAGAAGTGCCCGGCCGCCGTGGTTACCCCGGTTACATGTACACCGACCTTGCCATGCTCTACGAGCGTGCAGGTATCGTCAAGGGCAAGAAGGGGTCCATCACGCAGTTCCCCATTCTCACCATGCCTGGTGACGACATCACGCACCCGATTCCTGACCTCTCCGGTTACATCACGGAAGGCCAGATCGTGATTTCCCGTGAACTGCACCAACAGGGCATCTATCCGCCCATCAACGTGCTTCCCTCCCTGTCCCGTTTGATGGGTTCCTGCATCGGTGAGAAGACCACCCGCGACGACCACAAGAAGGTCAGCGACCAGATGTACGCCGCGTACGCTCAGGGTCGCGAACTCCGTGGGCTCGTGGCCATCGTCGGTGAGGACGCGCTGAACGAGCGTGACAAGCAACTGCTTGACTTCTCGGCCATCTTCGAGGACCGCTTCTTGCGACAGAGCCGTGACGAGGACCGGTCCATCGCCGAAACCCTCGACCTTTGCTGGGAACTCATGTCCAGCATCGACACGAAGTACCTCGTCCGCCTTGACGAGGAACTCATCGCGAAGTACCACCCAGAGAACCGCTCCTGAACGAGGTGAAGAAGCATGGCGCTCGACATCAAGCCGACCCGAAGCGAGCTCATCAAGCTCAAGGGACGGATCAAGCAGACCCGAAACGGGTACAAACTGCTGAAGATGAAGCGTGACGGTTTGTTCCACGAATTCCGGACCCTGCTGACCGAAATGATCGCTGCAAAGCGTGAGCTGACCGAAGCCTACCGACTGGCCAAGACCCGAATGGATTTGGCCAACGCCATCGAGGGAGGTTTGGCGGTCCGGGCAGCAGCCATCGCCAACTCGGCCCACCCTGAGGTCGAGGTTGAGCGACGCAACATCATGGGTGTCGTCGTGCCAAACGTGAGCGGAAGCAACCTTCGCTCCACCTTTGCTGAGCGCGGGGTTGGTTTCATCGGTTCCAGCCCCTACATCGACGAAGCGAGCGATGCGTTCGGCGATCTCATTGAGAAAATGGTCAAGGCCGCGGAAATGGAAGCCACCCTGAAGCGCCTTCTGGAAGAAATTGAGGCCACCAAGCGGCGTGTCAACGCGCTCGAGTTCAAGGTCATCCCAGAACTCGAAGAAGCTCAAGTGTTCATCAAACTCCGTCTTGAAGAAATGGAACGCGAAGAGACCTTCCGTCTCAAGCGCTTCAAGAACAAGTGATTCCGACCCAATGCAGCCCGAAGGGGTTGATTCAAGGCGGACCGTTGGCCACATGCGGACAAGGAGACGTCACGATGGAAGGTGAGGTCCATTTTGAGGATGATGCGCCGGACCCCTTGGCGTTGCATCCCAAAGCGTGGTCTCAACGCGAATTCCTCGAACATCTCACCCAACGGCACTTTGCTTTGGGCGCTCCTGTTGGCGACCGTTTGCCGGCATGGGAACTCGAGGAAGAAGCGGACGCTCCCGTTTCGGCTTCATTGGTGCAACTGAACGACGAGCTCAGTGACCTTGGATGGATGGCTCGCCTTCGTGGAGGGCGCCCATTGGTCCTCCAAGTGCTTCCGCTGCCTCGGGGTCAATTCCTCGGGAAGGGCTGGATCCTCGGGCTCTGGGCGGTGTCGGCCCTCACGTTGACCCTCGCAGGATACGTTGGGACAATGGCCAGCCGTCCCGACGCGGGCGTGGTCTCTTCCTCCGGCATGGCCGATGCCTTCCTCTTGACCGCGCTTCCTGTTCTGCTGCTCGTGGGTTTGGCTTCCACCATCCAAGCCACCGTGGCACGCTCAAAGGGCGTCAGGGTGGGTCCGATTGTCCCCGTTCCCGACCCATCGATCCTGTTGTGGGCCACAGGAGCCCTGCCTGCCGCATGGCTTGTCTGGCCGTTTGGTATCTTCGTGTTGCCCACGCTCCCAAGAATGGACGCGCGCCCTTGGCCAGATCGTGCTTCGCTTGGGTGGAGTGCCCTCAGCGCCCCTGCAGTCTTGATCGTCGGCGGCCTTTCGCTCTGGCTGTTGGGATGGATTCTGACGCCGTCCACGAGCACGGTCACGTCCCTGCCGGTCAGCCACGATCCCGGTTGGTTCCTCGGTTTGCTCGACGGCATGCTCCGGTCGGACTTGGCCCTCCGCTCAGCCTGGGCCACGCCCCTCGTGTGGGCTGGGGCGACCGTCACCTTCCTCGCGTGGGTCTCCCTTCTTCACGTTCCCACGTTCCCTGGTGGGCGTCTCCACGTTGCCCGTTTGGGCATGAGCGAAGTACGAACGACACAAACCCAGATGTTGTTGTTGTTCGCGTTTGGGCTTGGGGCCGTGCTCTTCTCCGTGTTCGTACGGTTCTCGGTCTGGTCGCTGGTGCTTCCCGTTGTGTTGACGTTGACGCTTCTCATGGGTTCCGACCGCCGCTGGCCTGTGGTCTTGGACGACACCAAACCTGTTCCAGAACAGCAGCATTTCGCCATGGGATTGGTGTGGGTGCTGCTCTTGTTGCTGGCACTACCATCCGAAACGCCGCTTATCGCGCACGACGACTGGGACGCTGAGTTGACGCTCGACGCACCAGATGAAGTCGCGGTGGTCGACGTGGAAGGCGTGTGGACGGCATCAATCCGGCTTGGGGTGCTCAATCCGTCCTTGCTCGATCGAAACGTGGACCTCGACGTCGTGCTCGGACCTTCTTGGGCGACGGATTGGAGCGGTTGCGCCTCGGGTGACCTTCAACGGTGTTCGGTGGACGTGGGGGCGGGTCGAAGCGCCGCGGTGGAACTGAACGCGTCGTGGATTGGCGAGGGCACGCCGACGGGCGTCCCGATCAGCGTTGCAGGCGGCCCCATCCAATGGGAGGCGCTGATGGTGCCCGACATCCCTGTCCATCCCGTGGCACCACAGTGGAACATGACCAGCGATGACGGCGGCCTTCTGGTCTGCGTTGACCTGATGGTTGAGGCGGACGCACATGCGAATTTGAGCCTGCCAGGATACCTTCACGACGAGGTCGCGGTTTGGTGGACGGAAAGCGGGACTCAACATTTGAACTCGTCCGCACCCGCCACCCACTGCCTTCGAAGCGCTGACCCCATGCTCCTCAAGCACACTCCACCACGCCTTCTGGCCATCGACAACACGACCTTCGCCCTTGAAGGGGCGCAAGCCGTGACCAGGCTTTCCTTCGATGAAGACGGTTGGAACGTCACCTCCAACGGGTGGGGCGCCGGGTTCGAAGCGGGAGGAAGCCTCCACCTCGACGGCACGTCATGCGAGGACCTGCCCCCAGAATCCACGCCTCCTCGTGGCGAGCAAGGTTGGGTTTGGGACCTTGATGTGCGAGGGTCAGGAGCCATGCCAGTGGTCGGGAACGAGGAGGTTCTGACCTTGCGTGCTCCGGCGGGAGGTGCCTTGCTCCATTGCCCCCTCGGAGAGGGTCAACCTACGTCCTACCGGCTTGAGCAAGGGCCTGACGTGCGGCTTACTTTTCCCAGCATGGATCGCCGATGGATTGGCCTTGGTGGTGTCTACCATCACGGTGAGGTGCTGGCAGGCATGGCGCTGAACGCGTCAGGTGGCCTGGACCTTCACTTCGAGGCCGACGATGACGTGCCGCTGAACGTGGTGCAGTCGGGAAGCGGTCCTGCGTGGCAGGTTTCCGCTCCAACGACGCTGGTCAACGGGACCACCGTGATTGGCCTTCTCCCTCCTGAATCAGGCTCGGCCAGTTTCGAATTTGACCACCTTGATGGACGTGTCTTCCTCCGTTTGTCCTCCTTGGGGGCCTGACGGTGAACATCGGTGTCTTTGGTCTCGGGGCCACGGGCGGCTTGTTTGCAACGCATTTGGCGCAGGATCACACCGTCCATGTGTTGGCCCGTGGCGCCCGTGGGGCTCATGCATTGACCTCGGGCCTTCGCGTCTCGGGTCTTGCTGATCTTTCCGTCACGCTTCCGGAAGAGCAGGTGCATCTTCTCGATGCACCTGATGCAGGCTTGCCTGCCTTGGCCTTGGACGCGTTGTTGCTTTGCGTCAAAGCGCACCAGATTGAACCGCTCTTGCCCATGTTGCCCGCGCTGCTTGCTCCAGACGGTGTCGTGGTCTATCTTGGCAACGGGCTTGGCGTCATCGAACGCCTCGCGCAAGCCATGCCGGGTCGAGCTGTCGCCGGCAGTTCAACCCACGGCGCAATGCAAGGTGATGGAAGCATGTCCGTATGGACCGGGAAAGGGGAAGTCGCCCTTGGGACATGGCCAGGCGGGGCTCCTTCTGCTTCGGTCGATGCCTTGGCCGACTGCATTTCTGGGTCAGGGTTGGCAGCACGAAGGGTTGGTGACGCGCGTCAACAAATTTGGACCAAGGCCCTTCTCAACATTGCGATCAACCCTCTTTGCGCCCTTGCCGGGGTGAGGAACGGTGAGATGCTTCACACTCCGCTTTTCGACGCCGGTCTCGGTCTGATGCTTGAGGCGGAGCAAGTCGGTCGCCGCCATGGGGTCAACCTGCCGAGCATTGACGAGTTGGTGACCACGATGGTGGACGTGCTGGCGGCAACCGCCGACAACCGTTGTTCCATGCTTGAAGACGTCAGAGCCGGCAGGCCGACGGAAATCGACGCCCTCAACGGATACGTGGTGAACTTGGCTGAACAGCACGGCATCATGGCGACGCAGAACGCGCAGGTCACTGCGCTGATCCACGCGTTGCGTCGATGAGGTCCGCGTTGTAGTGGAGACCGATGTTTTCGGGTTGGGCCGTGGCGTCATCCACGACCAAGGTGGCCACCTGGAGCATGTTTCGCAGTTCAACCAGATCCTTTGTTGGCCTGCATCTCAACCATGTTTGGTCCACTTCTTTGCTCAGAAGTTCGAGACGCCTTCGTGCCCGCGCCAAGCGGGCGTTCCTTCGCATGATGCCGACCTCACGGCCCATGGTTTGACGCAAACTGGCCAGATCGTGGGCAAGCGGGCCGTGCTCATCGACGGGGCGCAACCCT
>DUHJ01000026.1:9658-13105 GCA_013330925.1 Candidatus Poseidoniaceae archaeon
TCATCGACGGGGCGCAACCCGTCCGCCCGCCACGCCGGAAGACTGGACGATGGCGCTTCTGACTCGGTTTCCAAAAGATGAGACGCGGTCCTTTGGGCATAGACCACGGCTTCGAGGAGGCTGTTGGAGGCAAGTCGGTTGGCTCCATGCATGCCTGTTGAGGCCACCTCGCCGATGGCGTACAGGCCAGGAAGGGGTTCGCCTTCAGTGTCCATCGCTTGCCCGTTTGCATCGACCGCGACACCTCCAACGGTGTAATGCGCGGCAGGGCGGACTGGAATGGGATCGGTGCCCAGTCGAAGGTCGAGGTCACCCAACATGCGTTGGATGGTCGGGAAGCGGTCGCTCAAGACGCGTGCATCAAGGTGTTCAGTGACGAGCCACACCGAGTCACGACCGGAGCGCTTGAGGTTCGCATCGATGGACCGGGCGACCAAATCCCGCGTGCCCATGGACCCTTTCGGAGAGGCGTCCAAGGTGAAGGAGAAGGGTGCAGGGTCTGACGTTCCTGAGGAACGCCATGCTTCCAGCCCCTCTTCGTCAAGCAGCACCGCACCCTCTCCACGAAGTGCTTCGGTGATGAGGAAAGTCCGTGTTGGATGTTCGATGGTCGTTGGATGAAATTGCACGAAGGCCATGTCCTGCACGCGCGCACCAAAGCGTGCGGCCATCGCCAAACCGTCTCCGGTCGAGACTGGGGGATTGGTGGTCGGCGCCCAGAGCTGCCCGGCACCTCCCGTGGCCAGCACGACCGCAGATGCAGCCACGGTATGCACCTCGACGTCGTCCTCGTGTTGGACCCAAAGGCCGACGACTCCCGCGGAGGGATCTGCATGGTCCCGACGAATGAGATCGATGACGATGGTGTCGCTGTGCACCGTGATGGCTTCATGGGCGCTGATGGCATCGATCAGCGACCGTTCGATTTCCCTTCCCGTGGCGTCTTTGGCGTGCAGGATACGTCGGGTGCTGTGACCGCCCTCGCGCACCATGTGAAGTTCGCCTTGTTCGTCCCGCTGGAAGTTCACACCAAGGCTGAGCAGGTCGCGAATGCGGTCTCCTGCTTCGTTGACCACGGCTCGGACCACGGCTTCGTCGCAGGTGCCTGCTCCGGCGGAAAGGGTGTCTTGCACGTGCGCTTCGATCGCGTCTTTCTCGGTTTTGTCGAGGATGGCTGCAATGCCGCCTTGAGCCCAATTCGTGGAAGAGTCTTGCGTTCTTCGTTTGGTGAACACCTGGACCCTCCGCCCACCCTCGGCAAGCCGGAGGGCGCAAAAGAGGCCAGCAATGCCGCTGCCGACCACCGCGACCGGAGGAGCTTCCTGCACAAAGCGACCTCTGGGCCTTCCCCTTTGACCGCATCGGCGTGGCCGACAGTGCTATGGGCGCGGAGCATGACATCGCGGCATGGGGAAGTTGCGTCGCCGCATCGGCACGTTGCTTGGCCTCGGCTTCGCCGGAGCGGCGTGGGTCAACGTTGAACGAGGAAGCATTGCGCCATTGATTGTTGACGGTGCGCCAAACGCCAAATTGGACATCATCCGTATGTCGGACCCTGGTTGCAGCGTCAGCCAAATCGGCACCCACTTGGAGACCTTTGGCCAAAGTCATTGCTTTGGCGAGCTTGGCACATGGACGGGCGCCGATCTGATGTTGATCGCCGAAGGCGGAATCCTGCTGGTCGCTGGACTTGCACGCATGCCACGCTCCCCGAAACTTGCCAAGCGCGTCCGTCGCGTGATGTTCATCACGGGAGCGATGCTGTTCTCGTTGGCCATCCTCGATCGGTTGGCCCTCCTTCCCGGCAGCGCCTCCTCGGACGGATTGGTCGAGTTGGTGCCGTTCATTCAGCAAGGTTGGTTGTTCCAATTGATCGTGGCTTTCATCGGCATGATGCTGATGCGTGGTCCGAAATATAGAGACTCAGAGTTCATGGAAGTCCAGCAAAGACGACGCACGAAAGTCACCGAGCACCGCCAGGCCTTCGTGCAAGCACATCGAAGCGGCCAAACGGATGGCGCTTCGAGGCTCGCCCGTGGTCCAACACGCCCACTGCGGACGCGATCCAGCCCCTTGGTGCGGGCAACATGCCCCTATTGCAAAGGAGCAGGTTGCGAGCGTTGCGACGCGCTCGGCACCCTGTGACCGGCGAAACGTCCTCCCTCGTTGAACAACGGCGGCGCGGTCCACCGTTCTCGGAGTGTTTAAGTTCCCTCGTTCGTGATGACGCGCCTGAGGTCCAATTTGGACCGGAGGGATGGGATGTACCTCAAGGAACTCGTGATGGTCGATTTCAAGTCGTTCAAGGGGGAAGTCCGCATTCCCTTTGGGCGAGGGTTCACCGCCATCACAGGCCCAAACGGTTCTGGAAAATCCAACAGCGGTGACGCCATCCAATTCGTTCTTGGCCCCAAGTCGGCCAAGACCCTGAGGGCTCAGAATTCCAAAGACCTGATCTTCAACGGAGGGAAAAACAGCCGCCCAGCGAAAGCCTGTGCGGTGACCCTTGTTTTCGCCAACCCGGCGATGGAGGACGGACGTCGCCGCCTCCCCTTGGATCTTGACGAGATCACCATGGCCAAGCGCGTGCGACTTACGCCTGCAGGCAACGTCGTGACGCAGTACGAACTGAACGGCGAGGAATCCTCGCTGAAGGCATTCCATCGCCTTCTTGGGGCCGCCAACGCACGCCCTGATGGATACAACATCGTCCTCCAAGGTGACGTCACCAGCCTGTCGAAGATGAGTTCTGGTGAACGCCGAAAGGTCCTGGACGACGTGGCCGGCGTGACCTCCTACGACGAAGAAATTCGGAAAGCCGATCGTCAACGAAAGCAGGTCGAGGAGTACCTCGAACGCATCGCGATGATCGAGCAGGAACAACAACGGCACCTTGCTGAATTGTCTGCGGAGAAGAAAGACGCTGAGAAGGCGCTGAAAATCCGAGAGGACCTGCTCATCGCCCGCGCTCGACTCTGGCGCGCGCGCCTGGCTGGACAGGAAGGGGCCATCGAACACCAGCGACGAGAAGTGGACCGCAACATCGAGGAGGCCAGCGCCTTGGAGGCCGAAGTCGGTGAAGCTGCAAAGCACCTGATCCAACTCGACGATGCCATTGCAGAACTGGTCAAACAAATTCAGGACAAACTCGGCGGCGGGGGCGAAGCCCTCCAGCAAGAGATTCAACGGCTCAACGTGGCCATCGAGACCGCCGCAGACCGGCTCTCCGACATGGCGGAACGCGACGAGGCATACGCGGACACGCGCACGCGCCTCGAGGGTGATCTCGAGGAGGCGTCCTCAGCCGCGGCCGTGGCCGCGACGGAAGTCGAAGGTGCAGAGGCCGCACGCGCCGAAGCAGAGCAGGCGCATGCCGAGGCGGTGAAGGAGGAAAACGAGGTCCGAGAGGCCCTCGAAGGTTCCAATAGCGACGTCGCAGGCTTGGCC
>DUHJ01000210.1 GCA_013330925.1 Candidatus Poseidoniaceae archaeon
CCAGAAGACGACAGAAGTGCCGTCTTGCTCGAGTTCTTGCCTTCCACCGCCAGCGACGTGGCGGCCTACGAAGTCTATGCGTTGAGTGCCCCCTTCAACCGCGTCAGCGAGAGCGCAACGCCAAGCCTGGTGCTTGACCGCACCCCAGAATTCCCGGTGACCGTTGAGCGCTACTCTGACGGCAGCCTGCTCCAACCCGGTGTGCCGGTGTACCTTGCCGTGGTGGTCCGAGACGCCAGTGGAAACGCCCACCTCACCGAATTGATCACCGCCTCCGTCGAACCGGTGGACGACGGTGTCGAAGACCCCGGCATCTACCTTGACCCCATCACGGGCATCACGGAAGCGTGGCTTCAGCAAACCGATGTGCTGGTCGCCTGGGAGCACACCAACGCCCCCTCTGTTCGCGCCTACAGGGTCTACTTTGCCTCCGAGTCCTTCCCCGACGTCGAAAGTGCGATCTTGGCCGGAGAAGTGCAAGCCTCGAATTCCTACCGAATTTCCGCGGACACCTTCCCGGAACTTGTGAATTCAAGCGGCTGGTACATCGCGGTGACCCCCGTGGACGACACCTTCGAACGGACATCGGTGGAGACCGTCTTCCTTGCACCGCTGATCCAAACGGACGGCGGTGGAGGTGGCGCAGACGAGGGCTTCGACTTCGGGACCTACTTGACCGGACCAAATGCCATCATTGCAGGTTTGGTGCTCGTCACCGTCCTGCTCGCCCTGCTCGTGCTGCGGCGGCGAGGCGGAAAAGGAAGCAAGACCTACACCTTGCAAGAAGCCACCTGGGGGATTCAGGAAGACGCCTTCGGACCTGTGCCAACCGGACCTGCGCCAACGGCGCCTGCTCCGGCTGCACCGGCCTCGGCCTTGGCCGCGCCTCAAGCGCTCTCTGTGGACCTTTACGCGACGGCCCAACAACTCAGCCAAGCCCCACGGACGGAAGCCCCTGTCAGCCGTTCACCTGCACCGTCAACAAGCATCGATGGCTTGCTCGATGACCTCGGCCTAGAGGGACAAGCACCTGCAAAGCAAGGCGCTCTGGACACGTCCTTCCTCGACGATCTGCTCTGACCGGTGCGCTGAAGCACAACGGTGCCCCCCCAAAGGTGAGCGCATGCCTGCAGGACCGCGTGATGCCGTCTTCACCACCCTGCTGTTCCAACCGGGACGGGGCGTGGCGGACCTCCCTTTGCACCTCGCTCGCTTGGAGGTGCACGCGGCCGCGTTACGCCTGAATCCTGACATGGAAGGTGCCGATGATTCGATGGCTGAAGCTTGCCGAGAACGCACCGAGGAAGGCTTGGTTCGCTTGGCATGGTCGAAGGACGGCTGGACCTGCACCACGCGCGACCGCGAAATGCTGCCTGATGTGGACGCCATCACCGCACCTGCCCCAAGATGGGCAGGTCGCATCAACGGCACCAAGCACGGCGCTTGGTCCTGGTCCGAAGAGATGGCAGCGAAGGGAAGTGCGATGGGGGCGGATGCCGTGCTCTTGGTGCACGAACACCGCATCGTCGATGAACGCCGTGCGACGCCACTGTTGTTGGACGACGACGGTGTGGTTTGGGCTGCTCCAGACGACGACGGAGGCGTGGCCAGCGTCACGTTGAGCACGTTGACTGAAGCGCTGGCGGCTGCAGGGCTTCCCGTTCAGCGCGGCCATTTGAACGAACGTCGTGTCGCCCGTGCGACCGCCATGGTCCTCGTCGGTACTGGACTTGGCGTGGCTTCCGTCGAGACCATCGACGGTGTGCCCTTTGCCGCCCCCAGCCCACGACTTCTCAACGTCTGCCGTGCCGCCTACGAGGCGCACATGGCCGATCCGGCCACATGGACTGAACTGGGAGGGGCGCGATGATGGACGTCATCCGCACGGTCGAAGGCTTGCGCGAGCACGGCCAACTTGGGGTCACGGCAGGGGCGTTTGGCGCTCCTGACGAAGTGCTGCTCCTGTCCACAGGGCCAGCGAGCCATTTGGCCAAGCATTCGATGATTGCCCGACCTCCACGCCAACGGGCCATCTTGCGTCAGCCGGAAGCATCCGAGTCCGTGCCTGAAACCAGCAATCCCCTCGAAGGGGAACCGGCGTGGCGAACCGCGGGTGTGCTCAACGCCACCGTTCAGGCATGGACGGAGGGAGAGTGGCGTGACGTGAAGCACCTTGAGGCGCCGCGTCTCGAGGACCTGCTTCGCGCGCTCGAAGGAGAGATGCTCGACCCAACGCCGTTCGAAACCCACGTGGAAGGCTGGCCCAGTCGGCCCTTCCTCAGCGGCGCCTTCGCGTACGATTTGGTGCAATGGACTCAGCCCATCAGCGTCCACCACTCTCCGGCGCCACACGAACTGTTGGCCGTGATTTGGGCCGTGGATGGTGCGCTGCTCATCGATCACGCCACGGGAACGTGCCAACGGCTTCACGTTGAAGACGACGCTTGGGGGGCTCGGGTTCATCCTGCGGAAACGCGGATCACTCAGCCCCCTTCGTCAAGCCATCATGTTCTCGAGAGTTCCATGGACGACGCCAGGCATGCCGAGGCCATTGAGCAGGTGAAGGAAGCCATCGTCGAGGGGCGGATGTACCAGGTCAACATCGGCCGCCGATGGACGGCTCCGCTTCCCGACCGACCATGGGAGGTCATGCGACGCCTCCTGGAGGGAAACCCGGCTCCCTTCTCAGCATGGACCTGGGCGCCTGATCTCGACCATCACCTGCTCTCAAGTTCCCCCGAGTCCCTCCTCCGGATTCATGCCGGTCAGGCGATGGCTTCGCCGATCAAAGGAACCTACCCGCGAGGAAACGACGCTTTGGAGGAACAAGCGCTCCGGCGTGCCTTGGTCGAAGACGAGAAGGAAACCGCGGAACACAGGATGCTGGTCGACCTCATGCGCAACGATTTGGGGGCCATCAGCCGACCGGGTTCGGTCCGTGTCGAGCGGTACGACGTGGAGGCCTACGCCACGGTGCAGCACCTCGTCTCTCACGTCGGTTCCACGCTGACGGTCGACCCGCCTGCCGCCTTTGCCTCCGTGTTCCCCGGTGGATCCATCACCGGTTGTCCGCGTACGGTGGTGTGCGCCGCCATCGACGCGATTGAACGTGAGCCGCGGCGGTTTTGGTGCGGTTCCATCGGGTGGTGGGATCCTGACGGCCATCACGGCGCATGGAACATTCTGATTCGGACCATGCAGGTTCGCCATGAGGGAGAACGTCGGATGGCCGACGTGCTCGCCGGAGGCGGCATCACCATCGGAAGCGTTGCAGAGCGAGAAATCGAAGAGGCGGTGTGGAAGGCGGACGCCTTGCTCAGCGCAGCCGGTTGGAGATCGCCCCGCACCAGCATCCGGGGCATGCTCCGCATCACGCCGCTCAGCGTCCCGCATGGAGCACCCCTCGGCGGACGCTTGGGCCAGCGGCGGGACCGCCCAGACGGCGTTGTGGTGCTGGTGGACAACCTCGATTCCTTCACCCACAACATCGCTCATGCCATCATGCATCTCGGTCACGACGTGCACGTCATTCAGGGTCGTGGGCCAGAAGGACCCGTCGACGTTGATGAGGCGGTTAAGGGCCTGCTTGAGGCAGCTCCAAGCCATCTGATCTTGGGCCCGGGACCCGGGCGTCCCGAGGAGGCTTTGTTGACCATGCGGCTGTCTGAACTGGCCTTGCAAGGCCGCACGCCATCGCTGCTCGGCATCTGCCTTGGCCACCAAGCGCTCGGCCTTGCGGCGGGAGGGCGCATCGTCCACGACCCGCATGGGCCCGTGCACGGCCGGCCCGTTCATGTGGTGCACGACGGCACCGGATTGTTCCGCGACGTGTCCGGCCGGACCACACGGATGGTGCGCTACAATTCCTTAGTCGTCGACGGTGCTGTGGCGGAGCATCTGCGCGTGAACGCACGTTCTGGTCACGTCACGATGGGGTTCCACTCACCGCGATTCCCCGTTCACGGGTTGCAGGGTCACCCTGAATCCATCGGCAGCGAGGAAGGCGACCGTCTTCTCCGGGCCTTCCTCGTCGCAGCGCATGGTTGAAAGGACGGGAGCCGGTCGTCGGGGTTGAGGGAGACCATGCCGCTCTGCCGATCCTGCAACGGGACCTTCGCGCGGGAGTATTTCATCCACGGAAACGGCCCTCGGGCACAGGTTTGCGTGCGTTGTGGTTTGGACCAAGGCCTCGTGACCAAGGAAGAGGTTCCGACCTTCTTTGACGACGGACTCATCTCCTCTCGGCTCTCTGTGGTGTCGAGGCGGTGGGGGCCTGCGATCACCCTGATCATGGGGTGGACCTTCTGGTTGACCTTCCTGACCGGCGTGTCGCCATGGGGCACCTACGTCCTCGTCTTGCTTGGCATCGGTACGCTGCTCCTGCCTGCCCAAATCTTGCTCTATCGCGCGAAGTACTCTGGCGACATGGCGAGGTTGACCCCGAACCACGAGCGCCCGAAAGGCCACTGAATCACGTCTTGGCGTGGATCTTGAGGACGTCTCCGTCCTCGACCTGATGGTCCGCACCGACCACACGGCGTGTGCGACCGTCGACGCCGCGAATGAATCCCGCTTCCAAATCGGTGTGGACGCGCCCAGCGACGGATTTGGCGGTGATGCCTGCGGGCACCACAAGGGCGTCAGGCAACACCCGTCCGTCACCGTCGACCCACCGGCCCTCGTCTTGGACGGGGTACACCACGATGCGGTCAAGGGTGTCAAACACCACGGCGTCGAGCAAGGCTTCGATGCCGGTGCCGCCTGCAGAGGACAAGGCCCCACGCATGCGTTCCAACGCAGCACGTTGTGCGTCGGAGAGCGGAGCGTCTTCTGGGACGATGAAATCCACGTCACCGGTTCGGTATCGAATCAAACCTGCAGCATCGGCACGCCGCAGCGCCAGTTCCATGTCGGCCAGGCACGCGGTTGCTTGGACGTCCAAGGAGAGATGATCCATGACCCCTGGAGGGGCCAAATCCAGCTTGTTGACCGCCACGTGCAGCGGGAACAGTCCTTGGCGAAGCGCCTTGGCCAACGTGCTCATCTCTTCGTCCCCCCACGTCCACGGTTGGCCAAGGTCATGGCCGCCCTCACGAAGCGTGTCAAGGGCCGCCCCAACGAGCGCATTCGTGGCACCAAGGCCACTGAGGCGTTCAACCAGGAAGCCCTGGAGACCCCGTTCTCCTTCGGCCTGAACCCGACGGACACCACGTGACCAACCGTCGGCCAACACCCCCGCAATCCACTGTTCGATTTCGGTCGTGAGGAAGGTGACCTCGTGGGCGATGGAAGCGGCCGCCGCTTTAGGGTCCGTGGCCGGCGAGATGGGGTTGCCTTCAACGTCGGTGGCCGCGGCGCCGTCAACGACCTGAATCAAAGCGTCGCAGCCCGCAAGGTCCGCCAAGAACGCGTTCCCGCGACCACGGCCTTCGGAAGCACCCGGAACAAGACCTGCCACGTCGACCAAGGCCACCGGCACTTGGCGTTCGAACCCATGACAGGTGCCGGTGCGCGGGGAACAAATGGCCCCACCACGTTCGTCATCGGTCGCGTCGAAACGGCCTTCGTCGATGAGCCGTGCTCGGAGTTCTCCGCATGGGCACGGCAAGCGAGCGCGTGGAAAGGCCACGCCAACGTTCGGATCAATGGTGCAGAAGGGATAGTTGGCGATGTCCACTTTGGCGAGCGTGGTCGCCGCGAAAAACGTGGATTTGCCGACGTTGGGTTTGCCAACGAGCCCGATGCGCAGGGCGGACCCCCCTCATTCTTCCTCGGAGGAAGCGCTGCGCAGACGAGCGACGGTGATGTCGAGTTCTGGCAGGTTGATTTGACCGTCTCCGTCGATGTCGATGGCGGCGATCAATCGGCCCATGTCCCACGGTGGGAGGTTGGCGATTTTCGCGCTCCGGAGGGCGTTCTGAAGTTCACGCGCATCGATGGATCCGCTGTCGTCCAAATCGATGGAACGGAAGAAGGAGAACACATCTTGATCGGTCTCGTCGAGGTAATCCGCCAACATCTGGAGTTCTTCGGGGACGGCCTCATCCGATTCGGGGAATTCGGTGACCTCGTCGTTGTGAAGGTCGGCCCGGACGGCGATGACCGTCGAACCGGTGGCGGCTTTCTCTTCGCCACCGATGATCAGTTCGGTGTCAAGACCCACGCCACGACCGAGCAAGGAGCGAATGCTCGTGCTGCCGTTGGCCAGCGCGTAGGAATGAATGTCGCTGCTCACCGTGGTGCGCGACGAGGACGGAGAGAAGCCGATGCGGACGCTGACCGATGCCGCGACCATGAATCCAAGGGCCACACCGTAGAACAGGAAGGCGCCCACAAGGTCGAATCCTGCCATGGCTTCCAAGGCCGCTTCGACCATGTCTTCGTCCGTGACGCTGCGCTCGACCGCGCGAACCGAGAGGCTGGAAAGCGCCGTGGACACGCTGGCGAGGAAACCGCCGAGGGCCACCATCCAAACCGCGGTGGACGTGCCACCGCTCTCGGCCGCTGCGCGGCCGTTGGCCTGAGGCAAGTAGCCAAGGGTGGCGGAAAGGGCGAGCAGTCCACCAACCGTGAAGAAGAGACCGTGCGAGAGGGACATGTTGAGGCCGTGCAGGCTTGCCTCACCGACCAGCGTCTCCATGCCGGTGAAGTACGCTCCCACGGCGTAAATCGGAAGGAGGAACATCGCCAGAACGCCGGCGATGCCGGCGGGGGTCGAGAAGGACTGCGAAGCACCGGACCGAGCGGTTTGGAGGAGGTTGATGGAGGCCGCGAGCAAGGGAAGCATGCCGAAGGTCATCAGGATGCCACCGACGTTCTCCAAGAGGATCGGGGCATCGACGGGCCGGACGGACACGACGGGCACCGTGAGGAAGAGGAGGGCGAGGGATGCCGATGACAGCGAAGAGGACCAGATGGCTCGCTCAGCGGCAGCGGGAATCACCGCATAGGCCGTGCCCAGCATCAGGGCAAGCGGAAGCCATCCCTCGAGGGCGGCTTGTGCGAGCCACACCGTTTGAGTTCCGTCTGCGAGTTCGCCGCCGATGTAGAGCAGGGGGGCGACGAGCATCACGACGAGGGCGTTGAGAAGGAACCAGCTGCTGTAGGACACCGGTGCATCGCCACGGTTGGCGAGGGTGATCAAGACGTTCACGAGAAGGGCCCCACCGATCACGCTGTGCAAGACGACGGACGAGACGACCTTCACCAGGAGGTCTTCGGTGGCCGCATCGAGGCCAAAGAGGCCGGCGAGGGTGGGGAGAAGGAGCACGAGGAGGGAGACGACGGTGAAGACCAAGGCCATCATTGAGGCGCTGGCTTCGCTGGAAAGACGACCTCCGGAGGTGCGCGCGGTGGCGGTCAGGGTCGTGCCGATGAAGACCATCACCAACCCGGTGCGCAGGGTGGTGCTGATCGTGGTGGCAAGGCCGCTTCCGTCGTCGTAGGACCAGCCGAGGCTGGCGAGGGAATCCAGAGCGGTGGCGTCCCAGTCGTGCCAACGTCCAACGAAACCGAGGGTCCCGGCTAACACGAGCCAGGCCAAACCAAAGCGAGCCCAGGTGCGGCCACCGCGGCCTGCGCTGTCGTCAAAGAGGTCCACCGCACCGGCGGGTGCCTTGACGAGCAGGAAACTGCCAAGGGCTTGCATGGGCTTGCTCATGCCGCCAATGCCGTTCTGAACGTAGTATGCAATGAGGAGAAGTGCGCCGACCATCACGCCGACGGAAATGAAGACAGGTTCCATGCATCACACCTCCTTCACTCGGACAGCACCTCGCCGATGACGGTCGAAACAATCGCCGTCGCAGCCACGATGAGCCCGATGAGGTAGTACCAGATGCCGCTGCCGCCGAGGTTGCCGAGCAGGGGCACGAGGTCGCCAAGCACAGGAACGCTGTCCCAGCCGAACACGTTGCTGAAGAGAGCGAAGAGCCCGAGAAGGCCCACGCCGAGCAGGACGAGGACCATGCGGCTTGATTCTGGTTCAGCGTCGCCGACCGTGGATTCGTGGATGATGTCTGTTGATGCCAAAGGGACCACCACATGGAGCCCCAATGGGGCGTTTTGACCCACCTGAGGCACGGACATAAAGATTCACCACCGAAGGTGGCGAAGGCGGCGACCCGCGTCAGGGCGCACGAAGCCGTTCAGCGGCAGGGGCCCGTCGGGACGGTGCGAGGCCAAGTGGAGCGGGGAGGGCGCGCTCAAGGTCCAGGTCCGCCGCCCAACGTGTTTCACATTCGCAGCTCAGGCCTTCGAATTCCAGCAGGTCGCCGGAAACCGCGTAGCGCTCGATGGCCGCGACCACGTCGGCATCGCAGGAGCCACAGTTGTGCGAACCACGGACACGTCCACCTGCAGTGGGGTGCACGATGAGGCGGCTGATTTGGTCGGCATCGCCGTTGACACCCCCTTCAGGGTGGACGATGGGGTGGGCGCGACGAATCATTTCGACCAGCGACCAAAGCCACGGCGGACGGTACTGGCGGGCACGATGCAACCGGTCGATGACCGTCCCGCCTTGGATGTTCATCGGATTGATCGAAATCTCATCGGAGCCCTCGGCAATCGCCGCAATCCAGTC
>DUHJ01000114.1 GCA_013330925.1 Candidatus Poseidoniaceae archaeon
TGGTACGGGCCGCACGGCGGTGGCCATTTCTGCTGGGTACGATCACACCTGCGCCGTCCTCGACAACGGTTCAATCGCATGTTGGGGTTGGAACAATTATGGACAATTGGGGCATGGTGGACCGACAGGATCGTCCAGCTCCGCTTCCTCCCCGATTGTAACGAATAGCCTCGGTGCTGGCCGGACGGCCGTTGCGGTGTCTACTGGATATTACCACACTTGCGCTCTTCTCGACAACGGTGAGGTGAAGTGCTGGGGTTATGATGGCCAAGGACAGTTGGGTGACGGTGGGAGCACCAACACCAATACGAACACACCACCGTCCTCTGCCATCAATCTCGGAACGGGCCGCACAGCGGTTTCCATTTCTGTTGGGCAATATCACACCTGCGCGATTCTCGACAACGGCGATGCAAAGTGTTGGGGTAGTGATGGAAATGGACGGTTGGGCGACGGTGGAAGCACCAACACCAACATCAACGCACCATCTTCCACTCCGATCAACCTTGGTACGGGCCGCACGGCGGTGGCGCTGGCTGCTGGGGGGAAACACACTTGCGCAATCCTCGACAACGGCGTGGCAAAGTGCTGGGGAGCCGATTTCGACGGACAGTTGGGCAATGGTGGATTCATCACGAACAACTACCAGACCTCACCCGTCACGGTCACCGGCGGCAACACGTGGGACTCCAGCACCGGCGTGAACACCGGAATGGTCAGCGTCAGCGGTGCGACGTGCGCCATCTCTCCTTCGTTGCCCACCGGCATGAGCCTGACCAGTGGCACGTGCACCATCACCGGCATGCCGACCGTGACGGCGGTCAACGCCACATACACCATTTGGGCCAACGTTTCCGGCACATCGTACAGCGGACAGATTTACATCGAGGTCGGTTTGAATGCGCCTGACATTTCCTATTCCTCTTCCACCTATACCTACACCAAGGGTTCGACCATCACCACGCTCAACCCAACCAACGTCGGAGGTGAAGTGACCACCTGGGCCATCAACGCAACGTTGCCATCTGGCCTCACCTTTGGGACCAGCAACGGTACAATATGGGGTACGCCAGATACGGTGACAGCAGCCACAACCTACACCATCTGGGCCAACAATTCTGCAGATTCGAATTCCACCACGATCACCTTCACGGTGAACGACCCAGCGCCGTATTTCAGTTACACCAGCGATGGAAGCGCACGTGTCCTCTCCCTCTACCTCAATCAAACGATCAACCCTGTCACGCCGATTACCCTCTTTGGTGGTGGTTTGCCGACGTCATGCAGCGCCTCTCCTTCGCTCCCGTCGGGCTTGATTCTCAGCCCGAGCTGTGTCATTTCAGGCACGCCAAACGCCACGGCGAGTGGGGCATTTTACAGCATCACCGGAACGAACACCGGTGGAAGCCATTCGGACTCAATTTACATTCTGGTTGTCGCTTTTGGCGGATCGTTGACCATCACGCCGACCAGCCGAGAAGGAGAAGTCAACAGCACCCTTGCCGACATCACCATGTCCTACACGCACCAGATCAGCAATTACGGTTGGACCTCAGGCGTGTCCAACGCCTCCGGCGTGGTGAACAATGCCGGTACCGTGGCGGGCTCGGACATCGTCACCTGGGACAACGGTGATGTGGCCATCGCGTGGGCGCGTCCAATCTACGGCTCTGGCTCAACCGTCAGCCACGTGCTGGCCCTCTCCACGTATTCTGGCGGATCATGGAGCACGCAGGACATTGACACGGCCTCCCGGACGGGCTACAAGCCGTCCATGGAAATTGACAAAGACGGTGCCTTGCACATCGCCTACATCGACCGTGACAACACCCGACTTCGTTATGCCACCAACGCAACCCCAACCGGGGCATGGAGCCTTTCCACGCTGGATGAGTCTTCCCCCGATCCGAACAACGACTGGGTGCGCACAGGTTTGGTCCTCGACAGCAGAGGGTACGTCCACGTCATCCATCCCGTGCAGGGAAGTGGCGTGTGGCTGCTCAATTACACCACCAACGTGTCCGGCAGTTTCGTGAGCACGACCATCACCGACACGACAGCTGACGATGGAAAATATGCATCGCTGGCCATCGCAGGTGACGATTCCCTGCACATTTCGGTGTACCGTGACACCGGCGGCAGCGACCTGCGGTACTACACGGACGAAACCGGGGTTTGGACGAACGAGACGGTTCACACCGGCAACAATTACGGGAAAGACTCCGCCATCGCCCTCAATTCAAAGGACGAAGTGGTGATCGTGTACCGCCGTGACGACGCCAATGACGACATCCACATGTCGGTCGGAAACCGCGGAAGTTGGACCTCGTCGCTCGTCGCCCAGAACCGCTACGCATCGTGGCTGAGCATGGCCATCGATTCCAACGACGACGTCCACATCAGCAGCCACAGCGCCGGAACCGGTTCCTATTGCTGCAACAAAGATATGGAATATTTCACCAACGCCAGTGGAAGTTGGGTCATGACCAGGTTGGATCAGATCGGTGGTGAGCATGCAGCCATGATCATCGATTCCAACGACGATGTGCACATCGCCCACTCCGACATCCCCGCGGGTAACGATCTCAAGTATGCCACCGTGCAAGGCAGCGGCAAAGGCCTGACCGCACGGCCTGTCTTCACCGTCACGCCAGACTTGCCCGACGGTCTTGTGCTCAACTGGAAGAACGGCACCGTTTCTGGCACCCCGACCGAAGTGCACGGCAACACCACGCATACGGTGACCGTGACCGCGCTCGGAGCGACGACACAAGGCACGTTCACGCTGCACATCACCGGTGCTCCGGGCGACATCGCTTATGCCGACATCTCGGGAACGGTTGGCTTCGCGATCACACCGGCCACGCCGACCGTTTCCACCAACGGCACGACGGGTAGCGTGACATCATGGGCCATCAACGCACCATTGCCTTCGGGCCTCACGTTCGAGACCAGCAACGGAACGATTTGGGGTACACCATCAGTTGTTGTTTCCGGAGCAGTGTTCACAATTTGGGCGAACAACTCGGTTGGTCCGAGTTCGACCACCGTCAACATTACGATCGGCGATGTTGGTGTGACGGCCATCACCTATCCTTCCGAGAACATCACGCTTACGCTCTATCACACCATGACCACGGCGACACCATCGACAACAGGTGGGACAGCGACGACGTGGGGCATCAGCCCAAGTTTGCCTTCCGGCATGTCGTTTGATTCTGCAACCGGGGCCATCTCAGGAACCCCTGAGAACCTTCAGACGACAGCTGTAACATACACTGTCTGGGCCAACAACTCTGCCGGT
>DUHJ01000060.1:0-2541 GCA_013330925.1 Candidatus Poseidoniaceae archaeon
ATCCATCTCTGTGATTCCCAAGAACGACGGCACCGTTCACCTCGTGAGCGTGACGTCATCAAACACCCGCGTTCGTCTTCTGGACCTTGACGCGGACGGTGACGGTGTGGCCGATGCCGCCGATGCATTCCCAGACGACGCGGCACAAACGGAGGACCGTGACGGGGACGGATACGGCGACAACACGGCCCTCGCGGGAGGCGATCAGTTCCCTGACGACCCGACCCAGTGGGCCGACCGTGACGGGGACGGTTACGGTGACGAGGCCGAAGGCACCGATGGCGACATGTTCCCTGACGACCCCAACCAATGGGAAGATGCCGACGGTGACGGCGTTGGCGACAACCAAGCCGATCCTAACGGTGACGTGTTCCCTGAAGATCCAACCCAGTGGGCCGACCGTGACCGGGACGGCTTCGGTGATGCACCAAACGGTGTGCGCCCGGACGAGTGTCCGGACGCCAACGGGTTCTCGTCGAACGACCGTCGCGGTTGCCCCGACAAAGACCTCGATGGGTGGTCGGACCCCGATGCAAATTGGTTGGTCGCCCAAGGTGCGGACGCCTTCCCGAACGACAAGACGCAGTGGGCGGATTTCGACGGCGACGGATACGGTGACCATCCCGACGGCACCACACCGGACGCCTGCATCACGTCTGGAGGAACTTCCGTTCGAGCCTTGGTCCCTGAACTGGGGGCCACCACCCGATACATCAGCGAGGCGCATTACGGCTGCCCGGACCTCGACGGCGATGGATGGGCCGATGCCTCCGAGGTCGGTGAGGGTATGGCCGAGAACCCCACCGAGCACATGGACCTCGACGGTGATGGCGTGGGCGCCAACACCGACTACAACGATACCAACGCCTTGGTGATCGACATCGAGGACCACTGCTTGCTCAGTTTCGACGACCTGAGGGAGGTTTGCCTGGGATGGAGGAGCACCGAGTACCAAGATTACCTGGCCACCCTGAACGAGAGCGAGCGCAATCGAATGTCCTACAATTACTGGAACCAGAGCCTTGCCGGCTCCTCGTCCAGTGGCGGCCTTGACATGGCCTTGGTGGCCGAGGTCGGCTTGGTTGCCGGGGGCATCTTTGTGGTCTGTTCCGTGGTGATTTTGCTCCTTGGTGCCATGACCAAACGGGTCAAGCGACCGTCCGAGGAGAAGCAATTCGACTCCTTTGGTTTCGATGAATCGGCCAACGAGGAAGCCTTGAGTGGACAAGCCGGCCTCTCTGCCACCGGTGGTTTGGTCGACGACCTGTGGGATGACGAAGACGCGCCGGAACCCATGGGCGCTGAGGAGGCACTCGACGACGCCGAAGAAGCGCCGATAATCACCTCAATGGTGGAAGACGTCGTCCTCCAATCCTCAACACCGGCGGAGCCGTCCAGCGAGCCTGAAGCACCCGCCGCGATGGAATCCGTGGAGGAGGCAGCGGGCGATGAGCCGGAGCGTGAAGCGCCCCCTGTGCCCGAAGAAGGCTTGCCGAACGGCTGGACGATGGATCAATGGAAATGGTACGGGCATCAATGGCTCGAACAGAACAAAGGGTCCTGATCACGACCAGCGCACGGGAAGGTCTGCGCGAAGTTTGGCCAGTTCCTCTCCAGAATAGAGCGGTCGACCTCCTTCTTTTACCGTGCTCTGAATGAGCCACAGCACGCCGTTCCAGGCGCTCCGTGTCGCGGTGATTTCGACGTCTCCCCGAGCGGCAACGCCCATGAGTTCTGCTTCAACGGTGGTGGGGTCGAAGAGGGCTTTCACAAGGTGGCGGGTCTCAAAGGCCACCTGAGGTGGCTTCCAACTCATCATGGCGATCACACCCTGAATGGAGCGAGGTTCAACCGCTCGACGAGGTGGTCCACGTCGACGTCCGCCGTTGCCTTCGCACGCTCGCGAAGCAACTCAAGGCTGCCGTCCATGCGCGCCATGCGTTGGTGGCGAATGAGGTCAAGCAGGACCTCATTCACGCTCTTGTATCCGCCAAGCGAGCGCAACGTGTTCAATTGTCTTCGTACTTCGTAGCTCACGCTTACCGAGGTCATTCCCTTCGCTGTCATCGTGCATCCCGTTGGTTGGTGCCCTCTATGCGCTACTTAAGGCGCGCGAGGCGGAATGCCCCTTGAGGGCGATTTCAGGACCCCTTGCGCTCAGCGGCGACCCTGCGCCTCAAGGGAGACCCTTGAGGGCTCACGGACCCCGAATTCTCGACGCATGTCCTGCACGCGGCGATGGAATTCGCGTGCCAAGGTCCAGTATTCCAGGGAGCCTGCTCCGGCTCCGGAGGACGTGGGTTTGTTGAGCAAGACGGTCGGTGCTCCGGACCACGGTGCCTCAGCCACGTTCACCAGACGTCGAATCGACGTGCTGAACAATTTGTTCGGGATGCTGAGGGCGACTTGGTCGCACACGTGACGCGACAGTTTGGAGCGGGCGTCGACCATGGTCATCACGACGCCGAAAATCTTCAGGTTCCGGTTGATCCTTCGCTGGATCATCTTGACCGAGTTCATCAGCATGCTGAATCCTTCCAA
>DUHJ01000060.1:2854-3362 GCA_013330925.1 Candidatus Poseidoniaceae archaeon
CATGCTGAATCCTTCCAAGGAGTAGTATTCCGCCTGAACGGGGACCATCACCCAATTTGCTGCGCTCAGGGCGTTGATGGACAACAGTCCGAGGGAGGGGGGTGTGTCGATGACGATGTAGTCGAAGTGGTCGATGATGGGCGCCAACGCTTCCTTGAGGCGAGTCTCACGCCCGATCTTGTGGGAGAGTTCGATCTCCGCTCCGGAGAGGTGGATGTCGCTGGGAAGCAACCAGAGGTTCTCTGTGGTCAGGGTGGCGGGTGGACGGCCCTTCTCGTTGCGCAGCATCCATGCGTTCCGCATGGAGGCCGTCAGGTCCTCAGGACCGATCAGGTACTCGTCCATCAAGGGCAATTCCTCGCCGAGATCGTTGGTCAAGAGGTCGTACGCCGTCTTTTTGACGCGCTTCTTCTCGATGCCAAAGGACGTCGCGCAGTTCCCTTGCGGATCCAAATCGATGAGCAACCCCTTCGCAGGAGGTAGCCCCATCTTCTGGTGACCGCGGGCC
>DUHJ01000218.1 GCA_013330925.1 Candidatus Poseidoniaceae archaeon
GCTCCATTTCGTTGCGGATGCCATCGCCGTCCGCGTCGTCGTCGTAGATGTCGGGGACGAAATCACGGTCGATGTCGCTGCAACCAAACAAGATGACGCGGCTTGTTCCCGGCGTGAAGGGGCAATCGTCGCTCTTTGACGCACCGGCCTGGTCGGGATATCCGTCGCCGTCCCCGTCGCTCCACGAGGTGGCGTCCTCTGGGAAGGCATCTGCGCCATCGGCTTCGGTCCAATTCACGTCTGGATCCGAATACCCGTCGCCGTCCGAATCCATGCATCCTGTACGGTCTTCGGTCGACGTACCGTCAACGTCAGGGCAAGCATCGGGCTCCTCAGCGGCCACGCTTGCTAAACAGAGGACTGCGGCCAATGTTGCCAGCATGAACGCCCTGCGCATGGTCGTAAGGAAGGCCGTTCGGTCTAAGGTTTGACGGAGAAGGATTGATTGAGTTCTTCCGCAGAGAGGTCACCATGCGTGCAGCACTCTTGACGATGCTCCTTCTTGCCTCAAGCCTCGCGGGGTGTGTTGGTGGTGACGGCGAAGAAGACCCCGTCGCTTTCCCTGCGTTCGAATCCGTGGCCGATGACGGCGTGACGTACTCGAATGCAGATTTTGAAGGCGAGTGGTACATCGTCATTTTTTCCGCTGAGTGGTGCACTGACCCCTGCTTTGATTCCATGCACGCGATTTGGAGCGTGATGCCCGAAGCCCCAGTGCTCGTGTTCTCCACCGATCCCGCTGAAGAGCCGCAAGGAATCAACCTCTCGACGTGGCACGAAACGGCCGACGCCCACGACGACGAGAACGAAGACGAAGGCGTCTCCTTGACCTCCTACCGCTTCCTCAAAGGAGCCGAGCCGGCCGCAGAAATGGACATCACCAAGCCTGGCAGCGTGGCCTTTGTTGATTCCGACGGCGAAGTCATCTACCTGCACCAAGGACGTTTGACAGACACGGACGTGATTCGAGAGAAGATTGACCTCGCCTCAGCCGCTTGAAACCGTGCTCTGCCCTTACGGCAGGCAGGTCAAGCCACTCCGAGGGCATGCACTCCTGAATTCCTCGGCTTGAATCCCGTTCGAAATTCGGTAAATTGCGAACCATCTTCGGAGGCACATTCAAACACTCCATGAAGAGAAGCGCGTCATGGCATTTTTCACAGAGCCATACCTCCGTGACGTCTTTCCTTTCAATTCCGCAGAAGGGCGCATGGCGGTGACCCTGCTGTTGACCGTGATTCCGATCGTCTATGCGTGGAGGCGTGTTCGCCCTATGGACGATTCTAAGCCCGAACTTTTGCTCGGCATGGACGCACCCAAACTTGCGTTGGCCACCGTTGGCTTCGCCTTGGGAGCGGTTGTTTTTGTCCTCATTGGGAGCGCGTTCTTGCAGGAATCCTTCGACCGTGACTGCGATTGCAATTGGATTCTCGAAGACGGACGGTACGAAACCATGTCCGTCTTGGCAGAATACCCCCCGGCATCGTGGCTCATGCCTCTGTTTTTCCTGCCCTTTGGAATAGGGTGCGCCATGCTCAGTGTGCACGTGCTCAAACGGGCCATGAGCGTTGAAGGGAACCGCACAGGCATCAGGTCTGTGGCCGTATGGTGGTGGTTCTTCATCACCGTGAACGTGGCCTTTTGGTCGATTTGGGAAATCTTGCTGTCCAACGGATTCGGCCGGGGCCCGGACAACATGGAGGAAACCCCGAAGTTTCTGCTGAACGAATCACACCACATCTTCGGCTCTTACTTCTATTTCTTCTCCGGGTGTTTCTGCGCCTTCTTCGGCTGGTTGGCCATGATTCCAGAGGCCAGGGATCGCGGACGCCTTGACCTCCCCAAGATGCCAACTCGGCTCCGGGCACATGCTGCAAGTGCGGTCCTGTGCGTCTTCCAAGGCATCCACTACCTCGTGATCTACGAGCGACCACCGTGGTATCGGTCGTTGGTAGGTGGAGACGACAGTTGGTGGGTTGGACGAAGCGCGCTCGGGGCGAACGAGACCTTCCTCATCTTGACCCAGATCATTTGGGGCGTGCTGGTTTGGACCTACCTGCGCCAAGAGGTCCCTGAAAGCATCCGTTGGACGGCGCCTGCTCCCAACACGGAAGCCTAAGCAGGCTCTGGGCCTCAGGTTTCATCGATGACCGAGTCCACCACCGCGGCGACATCTGCGTCGTCTTCGGTCCAGAGCGGAGCCTTCAGATCATCGTCTCCTCCGCTGCGGGTGACCACCAAGACGGCCCCAAGCGCGAGGCCGAGCAACACGACCACAAGGGCCGAAACAAAACCGGCGGAGATGCCATTGCTGGTGGCCGCCGATTCAACGTTCTTCGCGTTCGCCGTGTCCATCAGCATCACGTTGACCGCAACGTTGGACGATGAACTGTGGCCACCGGAGTCGTTGGCCGAAAGCCCACGAACCGAAAGCGTGTGGTTGCCGTCCAGACTCACGCCGGGCAGGTGCTCCAACTGGTGAACGATGGTCAAGAGGTCCAAGCTCACGTCTTCGGTGCCTGGTTCGTAGCCGTGCAAGGTGGCCCAGTCGTCCCGCAGGTGGTTGCTGCGCCACTGAACGGAGTCAACGTCGCCTTGGATGGTGAAATCAATGGCGTCGCCTGGCATCAAGTGAATCCGGTTGTCGTCTCCGATGGTGGTCTCAAGCACCACGGAGATGCTGTCGTCGAGTTGGTAATCACGCTGAGCGGCTTCCATCACCGCAGCGAGCGCTTCGACGTGGCCGTGACCGTACACGTTGTTCTGCCGGTTCTTTGGCAGCAAATCCTCTGCGCAAGGCTCGTTGGCCAACATGTAATGGCATTCACGGTAGGTGGCGGTCTCTTGGAGGATGTTTCGAACGTCAAAAGGAGACAGATCCGGGTTGGCTTGAAGCATCAGTGCCACGGTACCGGCGGTCCCAGGCGTGGCCATGCTGGTGCCGCTGAACGCGACGTACCCGTCACCCGTGT
This sequence comes from Candidatus Poseidoniaceae archaeon, assembly GCA_013330925.1. Lineage (GTDB taxonomy): Archaea > Thermoplasmatota > Poseidoniia > Poseidoniales > Poseidoniaceae > MGIIa-L3 > MGIIa-L3 sp11892u. Next base: position 2,973 of record DUHJ01000218.1, read on the forward strand.
TGTGCGCAACAGACATCACGTCAGAGCCGACGAAAGCCAAGTTGGGCTTGATTCGTCCCTCTTCAGTCGGGCCTTGGCTGCTGTAGATGGCGATGCTGGTGTCCTTGTCGAGTGCCCCGACCGTGATGGCGTCTTCCGAGGAACCTGGGGTGCCAATTTGGGCGGAGACCGCGCTGTTGCCGGCCGCGATGAGCATCGTGATGCCCGCGCGAACCATCTCGTTGGACATGCGGTTGACGCTGTCCTCTTCGGATGAGGTCCACTCGATGGCTCCGGGGCCTCCAAGGCTCATGGAAGCGGCTCGGATGTTGAATTCGTAGCGGTAGTCCACCGTCCACTGCATGCCGGCCATGACCACGGCAAAGCTGCCTGAGCCGCCCGCGTCAAGGACCTTGACGCCCACGAGGAAGGCACCGGGAGCCATTCCCGGATGATCGTATGACGGGGCACCGGTTCCTGCCACGGTCCCTGCGCAATGCGAGCCGTGACCCTGGTCGTCGTACGGGAACACCTCGGTGCCGTTGACCTTGTCGGGGTTGTTGACCGGGTCGTAAAATCCGATGATTTTCGGGTCGTCCGTGCTGTTGTCGTCGTCCATGTCGTCTAGACCAACGTGCATGCCGTCGATGCCGGTGTCGATGACCGCAACGGTCACGCCGGAGCCGTCGTAGCCCGTGGCTTGTTGAGCGAGATCAACTTCGTGGACGACGGCTGCATCGCCGTTCTGGACTTCGAGCAGACCGTCAAGTTCGAGCATCACCACACCCGGCAGCGTCGTGGCTTCCAGCACCATGTCGTGGGGCAATCGCCCCGCAACGGCGTCGATAAGCGGCAAGTCCCACGCATGTTCGTAACCGACTTCTCGCTCCAGCATGGCCACGTCAGCCGGTGTGGGCGTGTGGTCAAAATCGATGATGAGCGGCAAGGTGCCGTCCTCATCGAGGAACAGTGGGTGGTCATGGTAACGCTCGACCATGTCCCCGATGCCGTTGCCGTCTCGGTCCACGGTGGTCTCGACCCACCAGCCCTCTTCCTCCACGCTGGATTCGACGGCTGGCACGCTTACAGAGGCCATGGCCAAGGGAAGCACCAACAGGCTGAGGACGGTCAAAACGATGAGGCGCTGGGTGGCCGCCTTCGTGGTCATGAATACACGTGGCATGGGGGCGGTTTCAAGCCATCGCATCGAAGCGCAGCATCACCAACGACGCTCGGCGGCACGTTGCATTGGGACCAAAGCGGCCTCATCTTCGGAGCCATCTCCCCAATAGGCCTCACGGATTTGTTGGTTGGTGTCCATGCACGTCACAACATCAGAGGGGCGATCTGGGAGAGGGGATGTACCGTCCAAGTGACCGATGATTGGCTCGAGATTGGACATGTTCACCACGCCCCAACCAACTTGTGTGCAAGGAGCCACCGGGGAGATCGGATTGGTCCCAGAAAAGGGGTCCCACGTGCTGGAAGAAGGGTACCAAGCAGAGCGATTCAACGCGTCACGCACGTCGGCGTTCGTGATGCTGTAAGGAGCATCGTCCAAAAGACCCAGCACCAGTGACCCGTTGCGCTCATTCTCGGCTCCTGCTCCATCATCACCGACCGTTGAACGGAGCGTCTCAAGGACACCAGAGAGGATTCCAGCGGTCTTCGGGGTCGCGAACGAAGTCCCAGACGTGTCGTGGTACCCGTCGAGATCCTGGTGGTTCGGCAAGTTTTGCGTCCAATCGGCGGCGATGTCAGGGTAAGACCCGCTCATGGTCTCCTTTTGCTCATCCTCACCCTCGGCGTAGCCAGCAATACCAATGGACCAAGGTGGCCCTGCTGTGGCGTCTTGAATCGCTGGGCTAGGGGAATTGTCAGCAGCCCCGGTGTGGATTTTTCCGTGATCGACCACCGCCACGCGCGTGGCGTCATCAATCCCCGGAACCGGCAACGACCCGGGGGCACCGAAGGAGGTGCTGATGATGTCCACCAAGGGCTGCGCAGCCGCTGCCAGCACGGCAGAATCGCTGAATCCCTCAACGAAGAAAATCACCACATCCGGGTTGGCGTTGACCACTGCACCGGTCACGGCGGTGCCGTGTCCGTCCGAGGGATCGTCAAGAATGGGCGTGCCGTCACCTTCCGACCAATCGGGTGAAGCACCGATGATCCTTGTCCCTTCGAAGTAGACAATGTCGGAGGATCCAATTTGGTCCCAGCATACCTCTTGGTCGGCAACCAGCCGCTCTTGATACGTGCCTGTGGTGGAGATGTCGCACACCAGGGTTACGCCAAAGGCGTCAAGCAGCCAATTAGGAAGCACCTCTTCCAATGAAAAATG
>DUHJ01000160.1 GCA_013330925.1 Candidatus Poseidoniaceae archaeon
GTTCAGTCCGTGCCGCGCTCGACGGTCATGGAGGCGGCATCAAGGCCACCCGGGTGGATGCGTCCCAGGCAGGCCTCGACCTTGTGTTGGATTTGACCGGGGCATGCGTCTCGTGTGGCGCTGCCCCGGGCACGCTTCAGGGCATCAAGAGCGATCTTGAGGCGGATGCGGAGGTCGCTCGTATTCGCTTTGATGCGGTCCTTTTGGACAGTTTCGACGACCTTGGACGAGACTTCATCCTCGCACATGGCGAGGTCGAATTCGTGAGTGTGGAGGCTCAAGCATGAGAGAAATTCGCCTTCGCTACGGCAGCGATGTGCTTCTTGGCACCGAGTTTCAGCAACAACTGGAACGCATCGAAGAATTCGAACTCCTCAACACGTTGGGCCGCTCGGACGCCAACGATGCCGTGACGGTCATGGTGCGCCTTCGCCTTGCCGATGGATTGACGACCGACCGCATCAACGAGATTCCATGGTTGGCCATCGAAGAAATCGTTCGAACCGAACCCACCGCCGACGGGGATGCCATGTACGCCATTGTTCGATTCACGCACCCCTTGGTGACCATCCCCTTGGAGGTTCCAGACGCCATCATCAGTCCCGGCACGCGCATCGGTCGGCGCGGCGCGGAGATCGTCGTTCGAGGTTCCAGCGACGGTTGTCAGGCCTTGGTGGCCGCGTTTCGGCTCTGGAACGACCGATGCACCGTGGCCGTCGTTCGCTCGGGCGATGCAGATCATGACACCGATGCGGGCTTGACGCCCCAACAAGTCGAAGCGGCCAGGATGGCTTGGTCCATGGGTTACTTCGACGTCCCGCGCGGGTGTGCACTCAGCGACATCGCCAAGGCAGCAGGTGTGTCAAACGCCACCATCAGCGGTCACCTGCGTGAAGTTGACCGCATCGCACACCGCCGTTTGCTCGATTGGATCGGCGAATGACCCTCCTGGGTTAACTCCAAACGTGAGGGTTCAGGCAAGGTTCTGATGAAGGAAGTTCGGTTGCGCTATCCGGCGCATGCCATCGCGAACTCCGAGTTCAGCCAACAAACGGCCATCTGCGAAGAAGCCGTCTTGATGGCGAGCGTCAGCAGGCACCACGAACAGAACACCATCGTCTATGTGCTCCAATTGACCCTCGCTGACGACATGACCGTCGAGGACGTTGACCTTGTCCCTTGGTTCAAATTGATCGAAGTCATTGGCGAAGAGGTCGTCGGAGGACGCGTTCGATTGACGGCGCTTGTGCAGAATTCACACAGTCTGCTTCGGATGGGTCGCGACATCTGGAATGCCGTGGTCGCCCCAGGGTCATCCATCGGCATCTCGGGTGCCACGGTCATCATTCGAGGCACTCCGGCAGGATGCAGTGCCATGGTGAAGGGTTTTCAATCATGGAATCCGAACGGGACGGTCTCCGTCGTCCAACTCACGGAGCAGCAGCAAGACGACTTTGCTGGATTGACCGAGCATCAAATGAAGGCCTTTTCGACGGCTTGGCGGCTTGGGTATTACGACCGTCCACGGAAGTGCACGCTCGCCGACGTGGCGCGCGAAATCGGCGTGTCAAGGGCAACCATCAGCGGCCACTTGGGTGCGGTGGAGAGCACCGCTCACCGACGTTTGGCGGCCCGCCTTGGTCTCCGTAGCGATGGGACGCATTGAAGGCCAAGGCGCTTTGGGCAGACCATGGCGGCATGGCAAGATCAGCCTCGGGCTTCACCCGAACCCGCCCGTGAAGCGCACGTCGGCCGATTTGAGGTCAAAACACGTGACGGCCGAGCGCGTGTCGGCGCCCTTTCCACCGCCCACGGGACGGTCACCACGCCGACCTTGCTCCCGGTCATCAATCCGAACCTCCGCACCATCGAACCCAGGGAAATGTGGGACCGGTACGGCATCGAGATGCTCATCACGAACAGCTACATCATCTGGAAACACGACCGCCTTCGAAGCCATGCGCTGGAACACGGCGTGCATGACTTGCTCAATTACCCAGGAGCCATCATGACCGATTCCGGCACCTTCCAAGCCTACGTGTACGGTGACGTCGAGGTCGGGGTCGAGGAGATCGTCGCCTTCCAACGTGACATCGGCGTGGACGTCGCCACCATGCTCGACGTCTTCACCCGCCCCGACATGACCCGGGACCAGGTGCAAGAAGCGGTCAAAGAGACCGCAAACCGTGCCGAAGCGAGCCTTTCCTCGACCGGCTCGACGATGCTCAACGGCCCCATTCAAGGCGGCCTGCACCCCGACCTTCGACGTGAAAGTGCGCAATCGATGGGGGCCCACGGCTTCAGCGTTCACCCCATCGGGGGCATCGTCCCTGTGATGGAACAGCAGCGCTACACCGACTTGGCGAAGATCATGTTGGCTTCCATTCCGGAATTGCCCCCACAGCGCCCCGTTCACATGTTTGGCTGCGGCCATCCGATGCTGTTCCCCATGCTCATCGCCCTCGGCGCCGATCTCTTCGATTCCGCCGCCTACGCGCTGTTTGCCCGTGATGGACGGATGTTGACCCCCACGGGGACCGTCCACCTGAGCGACCTTCGGGAGTGGCCGTTGTTGATGCCGTGCGTGGCGCAATTGACGCCTGAGGAGGTTCGGAAGATGGACAAGGAGGCGCGGATGGAGATGCTCTCGCGGTACAACCTCGAAGTGACGCTCGCCGAACTTGCCGCGTGCCGACAAGCCGTCCACGACGGTCGCATCTGGGAGCGTGCCGAACGCCGTAGCCATGCGCACCCTGCCCTTCGGGAAGCCTTTCTGTGGCTGACGACGTCACCCGCTCGTGGCTCTTCACCCATTCCCGCCACCGAACATTTGCTCATGAACGACCGGGCCGCGGCCGCGGACACGTCACCCGCCCGCGGTCGGTGGGAGAAAGCATGGGATTGGGTGGTCAACTCCCAAGCCACACCCGGCCAAGGTGCCTTGCGCTGGGCCGGCGACGACACCTTCGTGCGTCCTGCCGTGGTGGCGTCCCGCCGTCGTTTGCACAGGCATTGGCGTCCTGCGTCCAAGGAGGGCCCGATGCTGATCGTGCACGGTGCCCCCGGTCCATGGCGCGACCGTGTGGGGACGCACGTCGTTCGAGCCAAAGCCTCGAATCCGTCGCTTGAGGTGCTCGTCCTCACGCCGATCGGGCTGGTGCCGTGGTCCTTCGAAGACCTGCAACCCTTCGCTCACGTCGAAGGGCCTGAATGGCTTTGGAAGCGGCCGTTGGACCATGCCTGGGTGCGCCGTGAATTGTCTCGTTTGCACCTTGATGGGCGTGCGTTCGGTAGCGTCAACCTCCGGTCGGACAGCGTTGGCGAAGCCTTTGACGCGGCGTTGGAGGGTGCGGGACTCAACCCACGCAAGGACGCCGACGATCCGTCCCTTTCCACCGTCGACATGGACCTCCGCCGTGCCCAAGCGGTCGACAAAAGCATGCTCGAATTGAACCTCGAACGTTCGGTCGCGACGGCTTTTGTGGGCGAAGCCACCTTTGTGATGAGCAGCACCGGTCGCATCCGGAACGTGAAGGACAGCGAGGGACGGCACGTCCTTTCCCCGCGCCTCAACGACGGCGGTCTTTCTTTGACGGACGAAGGCGCCAAGGTGCTGCATGACCTCGATCTTGTGCCCAAGCACGCCCCCGCCACGCTCACCGTCGTCGAAGACGCCGTGCCCTTCGTCGGTGCAGGTCGAAACGTGATGCACGGGTTCATCCTGGAGGCATCGGACCACCTCAGGCCAGGGGCCTCGTGCCTCGTGCTCGCACCCGATGGCTCCCTCATCGCGCACGGCGTCGCGCAGTGCATGCCCGAGGAAGCCATGGCGATGGAGAAGGGCATCGCCGTCCGCGTTCGTGGCGGCTTGCTTTCCACGTCTTGAGCCCGATACGGGGTCGGATTGAAAGGCCTCCCTCACCGTGTTGCTGCATGGTCGAAGCGCGTGCACCCATCGTGCACACGAAGGCGCTGACGAAAGCCTACGGAGAACACACCGCGCTGGACGCGCTCGATTTGCGCATCGAGGCGGGGGCGACCGGCCTCCTCGGGGCAAACGGAGCAGGAAAATCCACCTTGCTGAAGACCTTGCTCGGCCTCATTCAGGTGACCTCCGGCGAAGGCAGCGTGCTCGGTCATGACATCCGAACCGAAGGCCCGAGCATTCGACAACGGATCGGCTACATGCCCGAATACGAAGCCCTTGACCCGAGGATGGACGGGATTCACCAAGTCCGCTATGCAGGCGAATTGCTTGGCATGAACCCCGTGATTGCCATGCAGCGCGCCCACCAATGCCTCGAGTACGTGGGGCTTGGAGAGCAACGCTACCGTCAGATCGACGGGTATTCCACCGGCATGAGGCAAGCCACAAAATTGGCGTGCGCCATCGTCCATGACCCGGAGATGATCATCGCCGACGAACCCTCCAACGGACTTGATGCGGCAGCACGCGATTTCATGCTCCAAACCTTGGACACCACGGTGCGCAACGGTCAGCGGAGCGTCCTCATGGCCTCGCACTTGATGGACGACGTGGAGCAGGTATGCGAACGCATCGTCCTTCTCCACAAGGGGCGTTTGGTGGCCGAGGGGCGCATCGAGGATCTGAAGGCCATCGACCGAGAATACGAGGTGCACGTCTGGGGCGCGGCCGAAGCGATGGAGCGTGGCTTGCTCGACCGAGGCTTGCGCGTGCGTCGCCAAGGCCGCGTGATGCGGGTCGCCGACGACCGCGACGACCTGCCGCGTGAAGTCCTCGAAGTCGCCGCCGCGACCGGTGCTCAAGTGCGCCGTTTGCACACCTACGAGGCCTCCTTGGAGGACCTGTTCATCGCCATCATGGAGCGGCTCGGTCATGACGTGAAATCGAGCGAGGACCTGCTGGCTGGGGGTGCGCCACGATGAGCGAAACTCCCGTCGAGGACAATGAGGTTCGTTTCGACGAGGCCTCGCCTGTGACCGGGGCCTCGCGCATCGAAGCCGCGTACACGGCGGAAGATCATGGACAGGCCAGCGTGGCAAAATCTGGATCCACCGGACAGGTCTTCACCCAAACCTACCTCCCTTGGACGGGCACCCTGAACCCGCGCTGGGCGAGGAATTGGGCGGTCTACCGGCATCACATGCTGGGCTTGGTGCGCAGCGGGCATCGGCCGTGGCCAATCCTCATTCGCGTCTACCTCGTGCTCGTTCTGATCGGTTCGGTGGGCGACATTTTCCCCGTCCTGCTCGGCTCGCTCTTCGGCGAGGGCCTCGGGCAGGTCTTCATGGTCAGCAGGGACAGCCTCTACGCGCACGTGTTGGGCTTCTTCCCTCGCAACGTGCTGTACTACCCCGTGGTCACCGCGTTGATCGTGGGGACGATGATTTCCGAAGACCGTCTCAACGGCACATCGGCGCTCTACTTCAGCCGGCCAATCACCCGTTTCGATTACGTTGCGATGAAGTACCTCGCCGCTGCGTCCATCCTCTTCATCCTCTGCGTGTTCACCTTGCTGGTCTACTACACCGTCGAGGTGCTGGCCATGGGCCGTGGATGGTCGTGGATCGTCGACACCTTCCCGCTGCTGCTCGGAGCCGTCGCCGCCGGCATGCTGCTCGTCGTCACCTACACCTCCCTCGGGTTGGCCATGTCCAGCGTCTCCACGAACGGCTTCTTTCCGGCCATCGGTTTGCTGGCCCTCATCCTCGGCTCAAAATCGGTGGCCTTCCTCGTGGCGCTCATCTTTGAGCAGGACGCGCTTTACCTGCTGTCGCCCTACGATGCGTTGGCCAACGTCGGCCAAGCCTTGGTCGGCACGGAGTCGAACTACGAGCTACCGTGGACGTGGTCCCTCGTGTCCGTCGTGGTCATGAACGTCCTTTCGCTCTACCTTTTGGCCAACCGGGTGGCCAGCATGGAGGTGACCCGAGAGTGATGCCCGATCTCGGTCAAGTTGGCCCGGCCGCGGAACCCGTGGTCCAACCGGTCCCGGAGAAATTGCCCGCTGTGGTCTTCGACCAGGTCGGGAAAACCTACGGTCGCATCCACGCGCTGAGCCAGATTAACCTCGCGATTTCAGGTGGCGTCACGGGCATTTTGGGCCTAAACGGGGCCGGGAAATCGACCCTGTTCAACCTCCTCATGGGGCGGTGCAAGCCCACCACGGGTCAGGTTCGTCTCTTCGGCATCGACCCATGGGAAGACCCCACGCCGTACGGCAGGGTGGGCTTTGTGCCCGAATCCGAGAAACTCCACGATTGGATGACGTCGTTTGATTTCGTGACCACCTTCGCGCGGTTGCACGGATTCACGCGCGACGAAGCCAAGGTCGAGGCGGAGCGCGTCCTCGATTTCGTGAACCTGAAGGAGGTCATGCACACCCCGATTGGTCGGTATTCCAAGGGCATGCGTCAACGCGTCAAAATCGCCCATGCCTTGGTCAACGACCCGGACCTGATCGTGCTCGACGAGCCGCTTACCGGATGCGACCCGCTGGCCAGAACCACCATCATGAACGTCGTTCGTGAACTTGGTCGAATGGGCCGAACGGTGTTGGTCAGCAGCCACATCCTTGGCGAGATCGAGCGGATCACCGAACAAATCGTCCTGCTTCACCGCGGCCAAGTGCTCGCCCTCGGTAACGTCCACGGCATCCGTGAACAACTCGATCGCATCCCGCATCGCATCCTCATCCAATGCTCAGAAGGCAAGCGACTCGCCAAGGCCGTCATCGACATGGAGCACGTCCACGGTGTGATGATTCCCTCCGAGGGCGTTGTGGACATCCTCACCCACGACTTGGGCGCCGTTCACCAGCACTTGCCGAGCCTGCTCATCGAAGGCGGGTTCAAGGTGACCCGGATTGAAAACCCGGACGACGACCTCGAATCGGTCATCGGCCACCTTGTCGGCGGAGGTGGACGCTGATGGCCTCCTCGACCAAAGCGTGGAGCGGCCTTGACCGAAAGGCCACCGCCGTGGCGGAATTCACTTTGCGTCAATACCGCACGCGGTTGTCCACTTGGGTCGTCCTCGCCTCGTGCGTGGTGGCCCTCGGCACCGTGCTGCTGTTCTACATTGACGCGATGAACGACACCGTGGAATCGGTCGACAACGACGGCGATGGCCTGTTCGACGAGGACGGGCCAGATTTCCCCTCCTCGGTGGACGCAACGTCCACCACGTTTGGTTACGACGACGACGGCGATTGCCGTGAGGCGGACCGTCCAGACGGCGCCAAAGACACGAACAACAACGGGGTGGTCTGCGACGCCATCTTGCGTCAGAATTGGTTTGGCGGTTCCGCGATTTTATGGGACAACGACGTGGACGAAGACCCGAACGAGGAATACTTCGTGGAGGAGGCCACGCACCGTGCTTTCCTGTTGGGCTACGGCAAATTGGGCATCGTGTTCCTCCTCGGGATTTTCCTTCCCTTGTTCTTGGCCACCGGCCTCATTCGTGGCGAAATGACCTCGGAAACCATGCACTTCCTTCTCGCGAAACCCATCGCTCGTGGTGAGGTGCTGCTCTACCGGATGTTGGGGTACCTGACGCTCGTGTGGCCCGCCAGCGCTGCTGTTGTCGTGCTCTCCGCGTTGGTCACCGGATTCGCTGCTCCCGGGGAAGGGGTGTTCCGTTTCGAGGACCTCGGCATCTGGTTGGCCATCTTGCTCGCCACCTGGTTGGCGTTGTTGGTCTACGGGATGCTCTTCATGACCCTCGGCGTGATGTGGAAGTACGGCATCGTCCTCGCCATTCCATTCGCGGCGTGGGAGTTCGGGATGGCCTTCCTGTCGATGGGGCTGCCGTCCTCGCCATTGCTGCGCGTTTCCGTCATCGGTTGGTGTTTGGCCATCATCGACGCCGCCACCGCCCTGTCGTGGTCGGATCAGGAGGCGTTCATCGCCTACACCACGGACTACGCCGTGTGGTCGCACACGGTGGTGGCGCCGGGTGAATCCTTGGGCTTCTTGACCTCCCAAGCTCCTTTCGAGATCTCAGCGACGGGGAACATCGCCGTGGCGATTCTGGTCCTGCTCTTCCAAGCGGGGGTGATTTGGATCATCGGCCAATCGCTGTTCAAGGGGAAGGAGATCGCGTGACGCCTCCCGCACATTTTCTCGGTGACCTGAGCGGGCTTTGGCGCCTTGATCAGCGCCCACCCATCCGAGGCCTGACCTGGGATTGGTGGTGGTGGCTGGTGATGCTCGAAGACGAGCAAGGACGTCCCACAGGGAAGCAACTGATGACGCTCTGGTCGACCAAAGACGCGCCGAGGGTCGAGGTCAACGGTGCCACATGGCGTCCACAGGGTCGTCCTGGTGTGGACGAACACGGTGGCATGTCCCTCGACGGGATGGTGTGCGCATGGTGGTTCGACGGCGAGGCCATGCACGATGCGGTGCTGGCCAAGCGGTGCAGCATGGTGGTCTTGCCCGGCGCCCATCCCTCATGGCCCGGCGTTGCGACCCCTGATCGTGGAGTGGGGGCCGTGGTGCCTTTGTTGGACGAGGACTACAGCATGGGGATGGACGGCGACGGGGCTGAGTTTTGGCTGACCCTCGACCCCATGCCCGACGGCGCTCCGTTCACCTCCCTCGACCTCCGGCTCCGCCCCGCCTCGGAGCGGCTTTCCACCGCCCGGCAAGCCACCGCCACCTATGCCGCGGGCCTCGGCTACGACATCCTCCGTCTGCACGGCACGACCGCGGAAGGGACCATCGATGGCGCAGCGGTCCAGGGTACGGCGTATTTCCAGAAGGTCAAGGTTCAGGCGCCGTCGGTGCCGTGGTATTGGGGCGTCTTGCATTTCTCCGACGGCTCCTACCTCGATTGGTTCCTGCCGCACGCCTCACCGACGTTGAGCGCCGTCGACGATCGCCCTTGGAAATCGCGTGACCTTGGGCACGTCGCCTTGAGCGAAGGCGGGCTGTTGCACGACGAGACACGCGGTCACACCGAGCGCTTTGGCAGGGTGGTGGTCGGGAAGCGGAACGAGAACGGCCTGCCTGTCTTTTCGATTCGCATGTGGAATGGACGGGTGTCGATCGACCTCGAAGTGGCCGCGCTCGCCCGGGCCCATTGGACCTTTGATCAGCCGACCCGGGCAGGGCTTCGCAGCCACTTGACCTACAACGAGTATCCGTTGCAGGTCCGCCGCCTCAGGCTTGAGGACGAGCAGGGTGTCCGCACGGAGTCCGACTTTGCGTGGATCCGCGGCAACGCAGAGCACGCATGGGGCTTGTTGCATTGACGGGGAGGGCAGCACGCCTACCAGCCCCTTATGTTCGGTCTCGTATCGTGGAAACGTTCATGTCGTTCTCGACAGAAGACGGCTTGGGTGTCACCATGACCGAGGAAACGACCGACGCGCCCCCAGTACCTGCTGAAGCGCCCGCACCGGCCGCAGAGGAGAAGACCTCCGACGCCAGCCTGCAGAAGAAATTCCGGACCATCCCAGGCGAGGAAATCCTTCGCCATACGCGTCCTTCCTTCATGGCCTTCGCCGGATACTACGTCCTCGCCATGGTCTTGATGGCGCTTCATTGGCTCTTCTTCAGCGACAACCTGGCGAGCATGCTGACGTCGGACGACTCAAGCGGTGTCTCCCAACTCCTGTTCAACGTCTTGGCCAACGACGTGACCTTCATGGCCCTCATGTTGGGCCTGACATGGTTCAACCGAATGCTGAACCTCACCACCTCCAACCGCTGGTTGACCGTGTGGCTGTTGCTCGCCAGCATCGCACCGTTGTTGGTGGTCCTCGACAACTGGTTGACCGCCCTTCTTGGCGACTCCTACCCCAGCATTGGCAGCGGCGGAGGCTTGCTTCCAGACTACAATCACCTGATCGCTGGTGCGTTCTTTTCTGGGATGTTGGTCCTCTTGACGGCGTACTACCAGCGCTCCTTCCACTACGCCGTGACCAGCGATGCGGTCATCTTTGACCACCGCTTCTTGCTGGTCCGCGGTCACCGCCGTATCCTGTTTGAGAAGATCTCCGAGGTGGGTGTTGAGCGCTCGATGCTGGGCACCGTTCTTGGCTTTGCCACCATTTCCCTGCTCACCGATTCAGGCATCGGCCTGACGCAGGAAACCCGCGGTGTGGCCGCCGCGGCTGCCGTGCCAGAGGCCGTTCAAACGAACGAAGACGACACCAACGCAGAGAAGGCCGGGAAGAGCGTCGCTCGACGTCTGCTCGGGCTGCTCACGTACCAGCGCACGGTCACGAGCGCCAGCCCGGACCCCAAAATCTGCTTCTTCAACGTGCGTGGATGGCAGGACACCGAGGAGTTGCTGAACGAGCTCCACATGCGCCACAGCCAGTCCAGCCAACTCTCAGAACTCAAGGCAGCCCTGAGCGAGAACTGAGCGAGGGCTTGAAGAGCAGGCCCCGCCCCCCGTGGGGTGGAGGCCCCTCCATGTCCGATGAACTGCTTCGACCCGCCCTAGACAAGTTTGCAGAAGGTGACCTTCAGGGCGCCGTGGATCTGCTCGACGCCCTGCGCGGCGAACACCGCAATGAAGCAGCGCTTCACCACACCTACGCCGAGTTCGCAAACATGCTGAACATGGACGCTCAGGAAGACGTCATTCCCGGTGGGAAGATCATGATGGCCTACAAGAAAGCCATGCAGATCGACGAAGAGAACGACGAATACATCGCCGATTTCGCCGACTTTGCGCTTGAATGCAACCGCATTCCTCAGGCGGTCAAAGAATTCCAGCGCTACGCCACGCGGCTCGAAATGGCCGACATCCCTTACGACGACCGCCTGTACAATGCAGCCCGCAACTTGGTCGACCGCATCGAAGTGGTTGACCCAGAGCGAACCTCCGACATCAGCCAGCCTTGGCTCAAGCAGGCCCTGCTCTGGTCCATTGGCGGCCTGGGCTTCTCTGCTGAGGACGTCAAGGCCCTCCTCGAAGACGCCTGAGGGTGTTTGACGATGGGCGAACTCGTCCATCTTGCCCTCCGCGTCGGCTACCTTGGCGACGCCTTTCATGGCAGTCAAATCCAGCCTGACGTGATCACCGTTC
>DUHJ01000148.1 GCA_013330925.1 Candidatus Poseidoniaceae archaeon
TGCTGATTTGGATCACATTGGACCGCACCTCCCCGACGATTTGGACCTCGTCTACCACGTCGGGCTGCTGCTCAAGCAACTCGGTCGAGCGGAAGCCCTCGAAACCTTGCTGGTCCGCGTGTCGGCGGCTCAGCCTGACGACCCACGCGTCCACGCTGCGGTCCACCACCTGAGGTGACGTCATGGAAACGCCCGCATTGGAAGCCGGCGACGGTTTGGTGCTCAAGCCTATTTCCAGCAGCGACCTGACGGACTTGCTGGAGAGCTACCACGAATCACCAGAGGACGGTCAAACCGCGCTTCCGTGGATGTATCCACGCAACGTGGCTGAGCAGTTGGCGGATTTCGTTCGTGACATCCTCCGTGCCTCGGACGAAGACAGAATTCACTTCTGGTCCATTCGCCTCAACGACCGCCACGTCGGCACCATCGGCTTGGGCGATGAGCTCCAATTGGACCTCAGCAGTTGGAGCCTCGGTTATTGGATTCGAGTCGGACACCAGGGCCAAGGCATCGCAAGCCGTGCCATCGACGCCGTCTTTTCGTGGTTGACCAAACGCCAGGTGGCAGCCGTGGTGGAGGTGGCCGTCCATCCGCACAACGGCCCCGGTCTTGCCACGGCCCGTTCGCTGTGCACGCGATGGGGCGGCACGCCGTTGGACGACTTCGTCGGCATCGATTTCGGTGGCCGAACCATTCCTCACCACCTTCACCTCATCCAAGTCGGGGGCGGCGAGGCGTGAGCCGCACGTGGCTGACCGTGGACACCGACGATGCCCACCATCGGCCCTGGCAACAAGGCCATCCGAGCCGGAGCAAGGACCCTGCCGGGCAACGCACGCCTCGCCAACCCAGCGAACGATGGTTGACCGGGCTCCAGCGCTTTGGCGAATGGGTGCATCACACGCAGCACGCCGTGACCGTGTTCGTCATCAAGGACCAACTCGACCACACCGCCTCCCGCGAGGCCTTGCTTCAACTCGCCGCGATCGGTGGCACACGGCTGACCTTTGCCAGCCATGGTTCGAGCCACCGGTCGTGGGGCGCATGGCCCGAAGACGCAGCGGCGCTGACCGAAGCGGTCAGGGCATCGCTGGCCGCCAACGCCGAGGCTTTTGGCGAGCAAGCCCGGCCGTGGTTCCGGTCACCGTCAGGCTACGTGGCACCGTGGATGGCAGCCGCCTTGTCCGAGGCGGGAATCGTCGTGGATTCTTCGGTGAACCCCTCGTGGTTGATGCGTCGCAAGGCCGGCCCCACACGCCGCTGGTCCGATGTCACGGACGCGATGGGAGAGGCCGGTCTGGTGGAACGGCCTTGGGCGGTCCAACGGGGCTGGCCCACGTGTGGGCCTGCCCTGCACCTTCCAGGTTTCGCGGGGCGCTCCCGCCGAACCTGGCGCAGGCTTCCACCCGCGCTGTCAAAGGAGGAGATGGACGGTGCGGTCACGGGAGATGGAAGCCTCTCCACCGTCTATTGGCACGCGATCGATCACGCGCGACGAAAGGGCCGGTGGGTTCCACCGATCAGAGCGACGTGACGTCTTCGACGTCCTCGTAGCCAAGGGAGTCGAGCACCTCTGCGTGGAGTTTGGTGTCCACTTCACCGGCACGGACCAAGGCAGAGAGGGTGTCCACCACAATGCGATCGGCGTCGACCCCGTAGAAGCGGCGGAGCGCCTCACGGGTGTCGGAACGACCGAACCCTTCGGTGCCCATCACGTGGAAGGAACCGCCAACCCAGGGTCGGATGAGGTCCGGAATTGCCGCCATGTTGTCGCTGACCGCCACGGTCACCGGCACTTTGCCGTCGAGCTGTTCGCTGACCCAACTGGTCCGTGGCTCCTCGCTGGGATGACGCGTGTTCCATGCCTCTGCTTCCATCGCCTCACGCCGCAATTCGCCGTAGGACGTGGCCGACCAGACCTCGCACGCCACGCCGAGTTCGCGGAGCCGGGCCGCGGCGGCTTCGGCCTGCGGCAAGATGGATCCAGAACCGAGCAAGCGGACCAGCGGAGCCTCATCGGCTTCGATGCGGTGCAAGCCGCGAAGGATGCCTTCGTCAGCATCCTTGGCTTTCGCGGGCATCACGAAATTTTCGTTGTACGCGGTGATGTAGTAGATGACGTCCTTGTCTTCGCCGTGCATCTCCTCCATGCCGCGCTTGATGATGGCCGCCATCTCGTAGGCATAGGCCGGGTCGTAGGCGCGCACGGCCGGATTGGACATGGCGATGAGCAACGAGTGCCCGTCCTGATGCTGGAGGCCTTCGCCGTTGAGGGTGGTCCGCCCAGAGGTGGCACCAATCAGGAAGCCGCGGCAGCGGCTGTCTGCGGCCGACCACACCAAGTCACCAACGCGCTGGAAACCGAACATGGAGTAGTAGATGTAGAACGGTACCGTCGCTGTCATTTGCGTGGCGTAGGAGGTGCCTGAAGCGATGAAGGTGGACATCGCACCGGCTTCGTTGATGCCTTCTTCGAGGATCTGTCCTGTCTTGCTCTCCTTGTACTTCATCAGGACCTTGTGGTCCACGGGTTTGTACAATTGGCCGTCCGGGGCGTAGATGCCCAAGGCACTGAACAGCGGGTCCATGCCGAAGGTGCGTGCTTCATCAGGCACGATGGGGACGATGCGCTCACCGATGCCCTCTGCTCGGGTCAAGTTACGCAAGAGTCGCACGAAGGCCATCGTCGTGCTGACCGATTGCTTGCCGCTTCCTTCGTCGAATTCGACGTACGCTTCGGCCGGAGGCAAGGGGACGTCCAGCGTCGAAGTACGGCGTTCTGGAAGGAAGCCACCGAGGGCTTGCCGACGCTCCAACAGGTAGGCGACTTCCTCAGAACGGTCCTCGGGCATGATGTAGGGCAAGTCCTCGAGGTCCTCGTCGCTGAAGCCCAAGCCGATGGTGTCCCGCATGTAATGCAGGGCCGAATCGTCGGCCTTCTTCTTCCCGTGCGTCGCGTTTCGGCCGGCGAAGGTCGGGCCGAGTCCGTAGCCCTTGATCGAGCGAGCGAGGATGACCGTGGGCTGGCCCTTGTGGGCAACAGCGGCGCGGTAAGCAGCGTGGATGCGCACCGGGTCGTGGCCACCAACGTCGTCGGTGAGGGCTTCAAGGTCGGCATCGGTCATGTGCGCGACAAGCGCAGCAAGCTCTGGCGTGTTGAACAACTCGGCCCGGACGACGTCGCCCGAGGCGGTCATCAAACGCTGCTCGTCGCCGTCGGTCAGGGCGGAGAGGCGAGCCGCGAGGGCGCCGGTGGTGTCCGCTGCGAAGAGCGGGTCCCACGTACGGCCCCAGAGGCACTTGATGACGTTCCAACCCGCTCCCGTGAAGCGTGCGGCCAATTCCTGCACGATCTTCGTGTTGCCGCGCACAGGGCCATCGAGACGCTGGAGGTTGCAGTTGACGACCATCGTCAGGTTGTCGAGGTGTTCGCGGCTGGCCAGGGTCAATTCCGAGAGGGACTCGGGCTCATCGGACTCTCCATCCCCCATGAAGTACCACACGCGGCTCTGATCGGTGTCCACCAGGCCTCGGTCGCGCAGGTAGCGGTTGAAGCGCGCTTGGCGGATGGCCGTCATCGCACCGAGGCCCATGCTCACCGTGGGGTATTCCCAGTAGTCCGGCATCAAGCGCGGGTGAGGGTACGAAGAGAGGCCGGTGGTGAAGGCCTCGCGTCGGAAGTGTTCGATGCGGTCGTGATCAAACCGACCTTCCATCCACGCTCGGACGTACAGGCCGGGACTGGCGTGACCTTGCCAGTAGACGTGGTCGCCGTGCCCTTCCCCGTCTTTGCCGCGGAACATGTGGTTCAGACCGACCTCCCACAGGGTGGCGATGCTGGCGTAGGTGGAGATGTGCCCCCCAAGGCCGTCGAAGTGCTTGTTGGCCCGGGTGACCATCATCATCGCGTTCCACCGCAAGGTGTCGCGGATGCGCGCCTCCATGTCGAGGTCGCCAGGATAGGCCGGCTCATCCGCGGCCGCGATGGTGTTGAGGTAGGGCGATTGGGTCAGGTGACCCACGTCGACGCCGGCTTCACGGGCCGCCGCCACGGTCGCATCGAGGACCTCATGCGCGCGTTCTGCGCCCTTGCGCTCGTTCACGGCAAGGATGGATTCGGTCCATTCGACGATCTCTTCCGGGTCGTCGGTGCTCGTGGTGGCCGTGGTAGCCGTGGCCCATGCACCGGGCGTTTCGGAAGGAGCTTGCGGGGCTGGAGTTGGCTCGGGCTCAGGTGCTGGAGCAGGCGCAGCCTCGGCCGGGGCCTCGGCAGGTGCGGCTGCATTACCGTCGCCGTCTCCCTCAACCTCGAACTGAGCGCAGATTTCGCCCACGGGCAGGATGTCGCCCACGTCACCGCTGAGGTGGGTGACCGTTCCGGTCACGGGAGAGGGGATTTCGACGGTGGCCTTGTCGGTCATCACCGACAACAAGGGCTGATCCTCGACGATGGCGTCGCCTTCGGCGACGAACCACTCAACGACCTCACCCTCAACGACGCCTTCTCCAATGTCGGGCAGACGGAACGAATAGAGGCCCATGGTGGTCCCTCACCCCACATTGGGGCAGTTGGCCCTCCGTCGACCTCCCTTTAGGGGTTCGCCTCGGCGACAAGAACGCGCCACGTACCTCCGCCGTTCATCCACGGCGCCTCTCCGACTTCGGCCTCGACCCAGCCCTCGAGGGTCACCTCAAGGTCAGGTGCGACCACGATGACCGCAACGCTGGACAAATCGCCGCGATCGGGCAACACGGTGCCGTTGAGCAACTCGTCCTCCCACCCTGCATCGGGCGCCCTCCAATGACCGATGAGACCGTCCGGGCCTTGCTCGGAGAGAACGGGATGCATGGTGTACAGCCAGTGCACCGCGAGGGTCGGGTCGTGAATCAGCAGGAGATCATCGCCTTCCTCAAGGTGCTCAAGCGCCGCCTCAGCCGCATCGTCGGTCCACAGCGTCTGACCGTGTGCGGCGGCGAGCAGCGCCAACGGGAGAAGCAGCACGAAGGCGCGTTGCAAGCGTTCGGTGGGAAGTGGAGCCTCGCCCTGAAGATGCACGATCAGCCAAAGCGCAGCAGGAAGCAGCACCATGCCGTGCCTTCCGTTGTTGCCAAGCACGACCATCGTCTTCCACCATGCAAGGTCCCACGCTTGGCCCTCAACGGCCCACAAGGCCGCGACGTAGGCCGAAAGCAGGCCCATGAGGAGGCCACACACCATGAGCAGCTCGATGGCGCCCTCGGCTTTGTTGAAGGCCATGCCCTCCTTCCCGAGGAAAGCCCAGAGCCCAGCGCCCACCAGCAGGTAGAGGCCGAGCACATCGAAGACCGCAAAGGGCAGGAAGCTCCACCACCACCATCCGTCACGGGCTTCGCTCACGCTGCCGACGCCCAGCAAACCCGCGGCGACCAAGCCGAACACCATGGCGAGCACGAACCAGCCGACAGCACCACGCCTTGTGGCATCGATGGCGCTCCAGTCCGAGAGGTCGAGCGGATCGCACCACGCGATGAGCAGCACCGCCCAGCCCATGGACCACCATGGATTCAGACCCTTGAGCGCGAGGAGGGCGGTGGCGGCCGCGGTGCTGATGCTGACCGCGACGATAATGGCGAGCATGGCGGCACCGGTACGAGGTTTTCCCGAACGGATGCGTGCGAACAATGCTGGATGGAGCGGGGTCAGGAGCATCACGCCACCGAGCAAGGCCCCAAGCGGCTCGCTGTAGCCACGCCCGATCGCAAAAAGCATGCCCGGATGCAACAGGACGATGGAGGCCAACCACGGCGACCACGGCGCCTCTGGGTTGCGCCAACGTGGCAAATGGCCCATGGCCCACGCCAGCACGGCCAAGCATGCAACGCCGACCAAACGGACGCCAAGCACGCCAAGCCCGAGTGGGTCCAGCCACACGGCCTGCGTCAGGGACGTGCTGCTGTCGGGGTCGCTGGCCAACGGATCCAGGGTCCGTGCCGAGCCCCACGGCGCTTGGCCGTCCTCGTCCACGGACAGAAGCAAGGTGGTGTCCAGACCCGGGGCGTTGCTCAGCACCGCGACGATGACGAGCACGATGCCCGCGACAAGCCACAAGCGGCCTCGCTGCTCCACGCCCCTTGGCCGCCTTCGGCTCGCTTGACGGTTGGGGTCCGCACGGTGCTCGGCGAGCCTTCATGCGCCCTCGGCCCGAGGTGCGGGCATGTTCCGACCCCTCGAAGGCGTGCGCGTCCTCGATCTGTCCCGCGTCTTGGCCGGCCCATACGCGGCCAAACTGCTGCAGGACCTTGGCGCCGACGTGCTGCGCGTCGAAGCCCCATGGGGGGACGACACGCGAGGCTGGGGCCCTCCCTTCACCGAAGTGGACGGCGAAGAGGTCGCGGCGTACTGGACCTCGGTGAACCTTGGCAAGCAGGTCATCCGCAGGGACCTGCGCAAGGAGGAGGACCTCGAGGACGTCCGACGCTTGGTGGCCAACGCGGACGTCATCCTCGAGAATTTCCGCCCCGGGCGCGCTGAGGCGTGGTTCGCGCCGTGGCCCGAACGTGCCGTGGTGTGCAGCATCACGGCCTACGGCAACGACGGACCACGTCGAGACGAGGGCGGATACGACCTGGCCATGCAGGCCCGCAGCGGGCTGATGGGCATCACCGGTGACGCCGAGGGCGGGCCTGCAAAGGTCGGCGTGGCGGTCATCGACGTCGTCACTGGATTGCACGCCGGAGCGGCGGTGCTCGCCGCCTTGTTCCGTCGAGAACGCGAAGGTGTGGGTTCGCGGCTGACCTTGTCGTTGTGGGATTGCGCCCTCGACTTGTTGATCAACCAAGCACAGAACGCGTTGGTCGGTGGCACCAACCCCGGCAGGATGGGCACCGCTCATCCGAACCTTGTGCCCTACCGCGCCTTTCAAGCGGCTAATGGTGAGGTCGCCA
>DUHJ01000110.1 GCA_013330925.1 Candidatus Poseidoniaceae archaeon
GGTCGGTTGCCGGTGTCGAGAACCTGAGGTCGCCCTCAAAGGGCGCAGGGGGCGCCACGGTCCATCGCCACGGCGCAACTGCAGCCCTCCGTCGGTTCCGGTGACGACCTCAAGCCGACTCCGTGAGGCGTGCATCAGGCGCTGTGTTCGCCACGCATGCACCCCTTTTCCATGTCGCCCGTGAATCACCACCACGATGCATTCATTGATCCCGACCGCCCGTTGAAGGTCGGCGCACAGGTGACGGACCATGTCACGCCCCTCCCGTGCTCGAAGTTCCTCGTCATCGAACATGGCCATGGGTGCATCCACCACGACGAGCCGTGAGCCGCTTTCCCGGAGTTCGTCAGGAAGTCGGCTCACCATGGCTCCGAACTGATGGGCGGTGAATCCGCGGGCCACCCGCAACGATGCAAGAGCGCGTGGGCCGACGCCAAGTTGAGCAAGCCACGGTGAGATTCGAGCAGGGTCAAGGCGACACGCACCGTCAATCCAGTGCACCACGTGCCCGCTGGCCAAGGCGAGGGCAACCCATGCTTCCGCGACAGGTCGAGCCCGCCTCCCATGACGTCCATCACCGACCAACAAGTGAACGCCGGGTTGGCGGGGGCGGAATTCTGCTGCAGCACGTGGCTGGCGTGTGGACAAGGGAAGCATGCGGTCACCGGACCTTCGCCTTCGACCGACCCGGTGGTGAATCGTACCGCTGACCCGTCGTGGGAAGTGAAGCGCAGGCCTCAAACACCTTCGACGCTGAACACGACGCGTGAACACGGAAGGGAAGATCCTCGTTCACTGCGACTTGGATGCATTTTTTGCCGCGGTGGAAACGCTGCATAGTGGTCTTGATCCAAGCGTCCCTCTCATCATCGGGGCAGATCCGAAGGGAGGACGTGGGCGAGGCATTGTCAGCACGTGCAATTACGCAGCGCGAGCCTACGGTGTGCGCTCGGCCATGCCCATCAGCGAAGCATGGCGGCGTTGCCCCGCTTCTCCTGCCGGTCCGGCCACCTACGTCCGTGGCTCCTATCGCCTCTACTCCCGCGCTTCGAAACGTGTGATGGCGGTCCTTCGTGAGGCCGGAGGCCCGTTCGAGCAAGCGAGCATCGACGAAGCGTACCTGGACGTGACCGAGGCCACCGGTGGCGACTGGGATCAGGCCCTTGCCCTCTGCGAACAGATGCAACGCAACATCGAGGAAGTCACCGGGCTGACCGCCTCTTTTGGGTTGGGTCCGACCCGAATTCTGGCGAAGATGGGCAGCGAGGAACGCAAACCACAGGGCTTGTTCCGGTTGATGCCTGGGGACGCGCTCGAATTTTTCGTGGGCAGGTCGCTTCGGGAAGTCCCCGGAATCGGACCAGCCACCGCGACCGCCATGCAGGAGTGGGGCGTGCAAACCGTGGACGAAGCCTACGATTTGGGCGAGTTGGCGCTGGCCAGGATGGTTGGAGAACGCTTCGCAGGCTGGCTCATGGCGGTCGTGGAAGAACGCACCAGCGATGACGTAAGCGTTCTTCGCTCGAGGAAATCCATCGGCAAGGAGACCACCTTCGAGCGTGATCAGCGGGACGAAGAGCAGGTGCTGGAGCATTTGTTGGCGTTGGTGGATCAGGTCATGGCCCGTGCCACTGAGCTCGGTGTGGTCGGTCGCTTGGGCGAGGTCAAAATCCGCTACCAGGGCTTCGACACGCGAACGCACCGCCGTTCCATCCCAGTGGCCATGGACGATTCGACGGTGTTTCGGTCGCTCGCGAGTAAATTGTTTGCAACCAGCCTTGAACGTGAACGACCGGTGAGGTTGGTCGGGTTCCGGCTCGGGGATCTGGAGGACCCTCCAACGCGGCAAGTGACGTTGCAACGCTTCGAATCGGCTTCAAGCGAGACGGTGCATGGCCGTGAGGACGGGCCGGAAGGCCTCGATTGACGACGGCAATTCCATTCCTTCAATCGGTTGATTCAGGGCGATGCCTTGCTCTCGCTTGGTGGACCACACGAGGCTGTTGAACGCCGTCAGGTCTGCGGTCAAACCACGCAGATTGTCCCCTTCTGACGCACCAACTCCGAGGGCATCGTCCACGTGTTCGGGGAAGGCCCGGGCGTCCACGCACGAGGTGCCGTAGACGGTGGTCGTGATGTGGTGCGTGAAGAAGGGGCACACGGGGCTGAAGGCGGTCAGCGTGTCGCGTACCACGCGGTGGAGGACCCAAGCCGCGTGCTCGTCTTCGTCGTAGAGCCGAGATTTCACCATCTCAAGCCAGTGGCTTGGAAGCACGCCCGTGAGGAAATTCTTGAGGGCCTGCGTGGCGGTGTAAATGTCAAGTTCGGACCATGCGGCTTTGGCGGTGGCCATGACCTTGTGGTGTTCGGCCAAGATCCAGCGGTCCTCCGGCTGGAGGCCGTTTGGCACGTTCTCGAGGTCCTCAGGCGGGTCGAATTGTGAGGCAAAGCGGGCGACGTTGAACACCTTGGTCAACACGCCGAAGTACTTCTGCTCAATCTCCTCGGGGTTGATGTGAAAGTCGTCCCCAACTTGAGCGTCGCACGCCTTCCAAAGCCGGAAGCACTCGCTTCCGATTTTGTTGGCCTTCAAGGCGACGGACCCGTCTGGCCCCTTGATCCGCCAACTGCCCGTTCGTCCACCTGCGCCGCATTCCAAGACCGAATCCGCGTCGATTCCGTTGCCCAATGATTTGGACATTTTCCGGCCCCAAGGGTCCATGCCCAACCCGTCAATCCAAACGTGCTTGAACGCGGGCTTGTCGAGCAAAAGCGCGCTCTTCAGCATCGTGTAGTAGAGCCACGTGCGGACAATCTCCTTTCCCTGTGGTCGGAGTGCCGTAGGGAAACAGCGCTCAAAGCGTCCATCGTCCTCGAGCAATCCGCTGACGAACAGGTTGGTGTTTGAGGAATCCATCCACGTGTCAAACACCTTCTCTTCACCAACGACGTCGCTCAGTGATGCACCAAGGTCTTCCCATGTGCCAATGAAGGACCGGTCATCTCGGTCGAGAACCCGGCTTCCAGCAGGTGGCTGCTGGCGCCATGGTTGCACGTAGGCTCCCTTTGGGGGGACGATGACCTTCGATCCACCGTCTGCATACCAGACGGGAATTTCTGTGTGGTACCATCGACGACGGGAAATGGGCCAATCGATGCTGATGTTGTCCATCCAGTCCAGCAAGAATTGTCGGTTCCGAGGGGGGTGGAACTCGACCTCGTCCACCAATTCACGCAACCTGTCTTGCATGTGGGTTTGACGAACGTACCACTCCTTCAGGAGGATGATTTCCACGGGATTCTTTCCACGTTCAGAAACCGGGACTTCCTGCTCTTTTTCGACCACGTTGGCGACCTTTCCTTCGCCTTCGAGGTGTTCGAGTGCAGCGGTCCGTGCCTCGAGAACCG
>DUHJ01000212.1 GCA_013330925.1 Candidatus Poseidoniaceae archaeon
GTCGTCATCGTCGTCGTTGTCTTCATCCCTGTCACGGCAGCCGTCTGCATCATGGTCGGTGGATGGCGTACTGCGCCAACTTTGTGCATCGCCCACACCGTTGGGACACCGGTCCACGTCATCGTGGATGTCGTCCCCGTCGGCGTCAACGACCACTTCAGACAAGATCAGTCGCACCGATTTTTCGACGGTGACCGTGTCCACTGGGCCGACGCATGTTGCGGAAACCACCAGCAGGGGGAGCAGTCCCTCCTCGTCCAAAATCACGCTGAAACCACGTTGCTCGTCCATGGACACGAGCACGTCCCCTGCTTCATCGCCCAGATTCATTGTGGCGGAACAAACAAGTTCAGACATGTCGCTTTCAGGTCGGTCACGAAGCGGAGCGATGCTGCCGTCAAAGGAGATCTGTCCATCTTCTGCTGCGACCGCCACGGGCAAGACGAGACGCACACCCGCTTGTCTGACGGAGACTTGTGTTTGCAGGGTGAGGGAACCGTCAGCGAAGGTCACCCCTTCCGCAGGATGGAGGTCGACGCTGACGGTAGTGACGCCGGTGGAAGGTGCTTCGACGGCCACGACCACCGCTCCATTCGTGGAAACCGCCACGTCTGAGACCACGGTGGGAATACCCGCTCCAATCGACATGCGGACGTCACCGACGAGGATGGCATCAGCGTGTTCTGCTGCACCCCCGCTCACCTCGAAGATGAGCAGGTCACCCGCCACAGGATTTCGCACCGATTCCGACAACTTCAGGTTCCATGGGGTCTCGATGACCGGTTGTTCATCGCTGTCGAGCTCTTGTGGCTCGACAACGTCACCGCTCATGCCGAGGCAACCGGCAAGCATCATGGTCAGGACCAAGGCCACGGCAGTCGCAGGACGTCCCATGCGCTTCCATGCGCTGTAAGGAACCTCAACGTGTCGGTGCTGGTTCTGCGTGTTCGGCCCGTCCGTCGGTGAGGACGACGACCAAGGGTGGAACGGTGACCTTCGGCCAACTGGCACGCACAGGCGTGACGTGGAGGAGCCTACCGTGTTCGGGGTGGTCGCACACCACCACGATTTCCCAGTGAATGCGCACGAGCGCATCGTAGACGGTCCCAGGCCATGGTCCATCGGGCGCCGTCAGGATGACCTCACCGTCGTTGATTTGTTCCCATGGCCCTCGTGCAGCCAACCGCATCGGACGCAAGTACACGTCCCCGGGCCAATCGTGACGGCCCATGGGGGATTCCTCCCCTAGTCCTGTGCCGTCGCCGAAGGCAGGTTGCATACCGGCCAGGGATGTGGTCATCCCGGGAGGCGGTTGGCCGTTTGCAGCCTTCCCAAGGGCATTGAGGATGTGGTGGTGCCTGGGGGCCAGCACCCCGCACTGAAGGCTGGCAAACACCGCGTGCTTGACGGCTGAACCCTTGAGTTGGATTCGCGTTGTGCCCTCACTGCTCACATGTTCGACGTCGATCTCCATGGACAGGACTTCGTCGGCGATGATGTTCGTTTGTCGCCGAAGGTCGCTGACGTTGGCGGTGAGCCGCAGCACAAGAGGGAGGAGGATGAGTGGAACCACAATCAACCCGAGAAGCGGATAATCCAACAGCCCCAAACGAACGCTGTTGGTGCCGATGGTCGGGATGTCTAGGGCATCAAACCCGGGAGCCAGCGCCAAATACAGCAAGGTGAGAAGCATCAAAGCAGCAACTCCATCCACCATCCTGCGAAGCCGACGGTGGAGCGGCCTCGGTTCGAGGAACCAACCTTGGCGTTGGGCTGGGACGACGCTTGGGAAAGGCCGTGATTCCAAGGCGCCTTCAGCCCGGTCATTGAGTCCACGTCGTTCAACGAACCAACCCTCTTCCGTCTCGATTCGGAGGTTGGCTCCGAAGTTCCGATCGATTGGACCTTGCACCGGGGAGAGTTCCTTGGCGTTCAACCTCCTTGGGTCGAACGGTGGGTGCCGGTACAGTTCTTCCATGTCCTCACCTCACGCCGTCAACATGGCCCAACCCGCCTTCAAGGCCAGTGGCCTGAACGACGGCACTTTCCGAAGCATTTCAATGCCGAGCGGGACAGGATGTTCGATGTCGCCAAGTCGATTGATCATGGCGGTCACTTCAGGTTGAGCGAACACAGCCACGTGTCGTTCGAGCGTGTCGTCATCGCTTTCGGTTAAGAAGAGGTTTCGCAGAGCTCTCGCACGCGTTTGATGGCGTCGTAAATCGTCCCAAGGTCGACTCAATTTCTTCAGTGCAGGCTCGGAAAGCCGGTCCGCATGGATGGCCTCAGCAAGAGCGTCAGTAACCATGGCCACCTGTTTGAAACCCGGTCCAATGCCACCGCCGGTGGTGGGTTTGGCCAATCCAGCGGCGTCTCCGAAGAGCATCGCACGTTCCCTGACCGGCCTTCGCACCATGCCTCCTGGAATGGGTCCACAGTACCGTGCCACAATCTGACAACCTTCGAAACGGTGCGCATGACGCGACGTGTGCATCAAGGCGTGGAGCAGCGCTTCTGGGGAAGCCTCGTCCAAACGGTCTGGTGCGGACCACAATCCCACGCGGTGCGTTCCAAACCCGGTTGGAATGGCCCATGCAAAAAATCCGGGAGCAATCGCTGAACCTGTGAACATCTCCAACCATCGGTGTTCGGTTTCAAAACCGGTGACCTCGACTTGGTTTCCAATCATCATTTCCTTCGGTCGTCCGCTTCGAAGCCAATGACGAACACGGCTGTGTGCTCCATCTGCACCGACCACCAATCGACACGTGGTGGTCCCGCTGGTGCTGCCTTGACGATGGTGTATCCGCCATCCCTCGCCGTCGATGGCCAACAAGCCAGTGGCCACGGTGGACAACTGGAGCTGCGCACCTGCTTTCAAGGCCTGATGCACTACGCCCTCGTCAAATCGATTTCGACAGACCGCGCTGGTTCTTGTTTCGCCGGGCACGCCGACGGACACTGAGGCGTGGTGAGGCCCATGGATGGTGGCGCCATCGATCTCTTGGAGCACGGTGTTGGTCAATCCCACTTGGTCCATGGACCACGGGTTGACCAAACCTGCGCATTGGAATGGACGACCGATGGAAGCGTGTTCCTCCAGCATCAGCACGTCGACGCCGCGTTCAGCGAGCATCGTGGCCAATCGAGCCCCGACCGGCCCTGCTCCGACCACGATGACGTCGTGGTCCATGAGGTGAATCCGGGGCTTGGACCCCATCAAGCATGCGCTTCATTCCTTCTTCGCGAAGCGATAGCGGACCTGTTGGGCTTTGTTCAGGTACAGGATGGCGGTGAACGGGTTCCCCTTCTTTGAGATAAGGTCCGAGAAAGGACCGACTTGACCTTCAATGATCAGCGTTGCTGCTTCCTCTCTGGTCAGTACGCGCTTTGAAATTTCACGTGCAATCTGAATCTTGCAACCGCTGCCGGCTTCCTCAGGCTGGTAATGGGTTGGCGTTTCCACGATGGCCACATTGGTCTTCGGACAGACGGCAACCACGCCTGGAACGACGTCAAACTTCGTGGCGTCAGCGGCAGCCTGACGTGGTGGGAAATCGTATTCGATTTTCTTCCCGTTGAGCACGAGGTACGCACTGAACGGCCGGCCCTTCCGTGAGGTGAACCCTTCGAGGAGGGCAGACCGGCCGTCCGTCAAGATCGAACGTGCCTCTTCGGGGGTGATGAGGCGTTGACACATTTCTGCCCGGATGCCTCGGAACGAGCACGCTTCTGCATCGCATGCATATCCGTCGTGTCCTTGGCGAACGGTTCCGGATTCACACACCGGGCAGGCAGCAATGGCCTCGTCCGTCGCTTCAACGCTGCCGGCACCGTTGCCCTTCGACGTCACTTTACCCGTGTCACTCAGGGTAACAGTGGCGGTGTACTCCTCTCCAGTGCGGCTGAAAAATCCGTGCAGATCTTCGATGGTTTTCGCGTCCAGCAAGCGTGTCGCGGTGGACCGGTCGAACCATCGTCCGGAGGTGTCCTTCCAAAACATGAAGTTGCAACCTTCATCGGCACCAAGGTTGGCCACGCATTGGTAGGCCAACGTGGTTTCCCGCACGCTCTCCCCGCATGACGGACAGGGCCCGAGGTCGGGGTCATCGGCAAAGAGCACCGAACGATCATGGTCCTTGATGCTGTGAACCATGCTCGTTGTTCGCTCAACGATGTCGTCCATGTACGTGCTGCGCTCAATTTGACCGCGCTGGACCTGAAGGAGTCGATGCTCCATCTCACCGGTGAGTTCGGGTGACGTGATCCAATCAACGCCGATGCGGCGAAGCATGTCAATAAGGCGCATGCCGATGGCCGTTGCGCTCAGTTGACCGTTTCGTGCCCTGCGGATGTAGTTGCGATCGATGAGTTTCTCGATCGTTTCTGCCCTGGTGGCAGGCGTTCCGAGCCCCGTTTCTTTGAGGGCTTCAGAGAACTCGTCGTCCTCCACTTGGCGCCCCGCATGCTCCATCAAGGACAGCAACCTTGCTTCCTTCAACCGGTTCGGAGGTTTGGACATCTCTTCGTGGAACGTGACCTCTTCCAAAGCAGCCTCAGCACCATCGTTGACGCTTCCCCATTGTTCTGGGATGCTTTCCTTCTTGGTCTCGATGTGGCGGAATCCTGGGTCCACCAGATGTTCAACGCTCTTCACGAAATCTTGGGAACCTGATGTGGCGGTTCGTGTCTCAACGTTCCATGTCGAGCGGTCGGACCACGATGCGAGGAAACGTCGAGCGATCATGTCGAAGAGTTTCGCGTGATCGGCAGGGAGCGGTTCCTGAGGAAGAACACCCGTTGGAACGATGGCGTAGTGGTCGCTGACCTTTGCATCGTTGAAGTTTCGCGCGGTGTTGCGCAGCCCCTCGCTGTTGAGCCGCTTCACGTGTTCGCTGTATTCGGCGATTTCAGACATGGTGCCGATGATTTCGTTGACCTTGTCCCCCATGTCGGTGGGCAGGTATTGTGAGTCCGTACGTGGGTAGGTGGTCACCTTGTAGCGGTCGTACAGGTCTTGAGCAACGCTGAGGGTTCGCCGCGAGG
>DUHJ01000179.1 GCA_013330925.1 Candidatus Poseidoniaceae archaeon
GGAGTGCGTGGTCTGCGGACTGACGTACGATGCCCCAGCGCCCACGATGAACCACGTGCCAGAGGGCTACGGCACCACGCGCACCGGGAACCCCTACCACAAGCAGGCCACCGGTTCCACCATCGGCACCGGCTTCGGGGACCTGCGTGACGTCCCAGCAAGCCAGCGTGCCATGTACCGTAGGATTGCGCTCCACAACAAGTTCGCAAAGCCAAGCCCCCCGCAGCACACCGCCACCAAGGTGTGGGACCTCATCGCGGAGACGAACGGTCAAGCCTTGGCAAACGCCATGTACGACGCCAACATGCTCGACGATCTGCTTCGCCCAGTGCGCCCTGACCACAAGGGCTCGACGATGACCAAGCGTGCCGAGGTCATCCTCGCGGAAGCAGAAGACAAGGACGTTCATCTCGTCCAACCGTCCGGGCAATGGTCCCGTTCGACCAGCACGGGCGCCACGCCCGAGGAACGCGAAGCCAGCAAGCTGAGCACCCAACAGAAGGAGGTCATCCTTGCAGCGGCTTGTGTCAGCATCTACGGCGCCATGTACCCAGGCGCTCCAACGAACGTGGCCGCCGTGCAAAAGCGCCTGTTGGAACTCACGGGCCTCGAGATGGCCGTGGCAAAGAAGCACCTGCAGAAGGCCATGAAGTACCTTACCCGCCACCTTCGCAACCTCGCCGGACTTGGGTTCTTCTCACCCCGTGCACGCAACGCCGCAGCCCACGCCCATTGGGTGGACGAACAGGTTGGCCTCCACCTGGCCGAACTGCAGCAGTTCTTGGCCTCGGACAAGAGCCTAGCGCCATACCTCGATGACCTGATCCGCGACGCAGCGGTTCGCCTTGACGGGATGAGGCACGTCGACACCGAACGTGGCGTGGACAGCCCTTACCTCCACCTGCCTCCGGTGAAGCGTGCCGGTTTGGCCGTGTACAGCGCCCTCCACGCAGAAGGTTTGGAGCGCGGCCGCCGTGCCGGCTTGGCCACGACCTTGGTGCTCTGTGATGACACCATCCCGCTGCTTCGCGACCGCCTGCTCGAAGAGTTCGAGGAAGGCTTGGACCCGGTGGCTTAAGTCTAAGGCCCACAAGCGAGGTCCATGGACCTCCTTGGCCCCGACTTCCCCTTCCACCCCAAGGCTCTGGCAGGGAAGCGTGCCTTGATCTGCGGAGCGAGCGAAGGCATCGGTGCGGCCACGGCCCGCATGATGGCCAAAGCAGGTGCGAGCACCGTCGTCGCCGCGAGATCCATCGGCAAACTGGACGCCTTGGTCCAGGACCTTCACCGGCTTGGACCCGGGCCGCACACCGCCATGTCCCTCGACCTGGAAGATTTGACCGCTGTGGAGGACGCCGTGGTGGAACTGCAGAAGGCAGGACCCGTTCACATTCTCGTCAACAACGCAGGCGGTCCGCCCGGCGGCGCACTCATCGACGCCGACGTCGAGGAATTCATCGCGCCGTTTCAGCGCCACCTGCACGCCGCTCACACGCTGGTCAAGGGACTCACACCGGGAATGGAGCAGGTCGGATACGGTCGCATCCTGCAGATCATCTCCACCTCGGTCAAAGAGCCGATTCCAAACATCGGTGTGTCCAACACGCTACGTGGCGCCATGGCTTCGTGGGCGAAAACGCTCTCGCGTGAACTGCCCCCCTGCGTGACCATCAACAACGTGCTGCCCGGGTTCACGGCCACGGGCCGACTGAGCTCGCTCGCGGATTCCATCCAAGCCAGAACAGGCAAGAGCGCAGAAGACGTGCATCGAGGTTGGATGGACCAGGTCCCCATCGACCGGCTCATCGACCCGCTCGAAACCGCGGCCACCTTGACCTACCTCGCCTTGCCGGCGGCGGGTGCCATCCGTGGCGTCAGCCTCGCCGTTGACGGCGGTCGCCTCCGCTCCATCTGAAGCGGTGCGTTCAAACGCCACCGACCGGGGCCATCGCCATGGACGGCGAGGTCACCACGGAACAAGCCCGTGAACTGCTTGATGCCTTGGTCGAAGGCGGCGGGATGAAGCACATCGACACGCCATTGGCCCTTCGCCTCATCCCCTTGGCGGACGAAGTCGGCCGGAACGACCTGGCGCAGGACCTGATGGAGCGGGCAGAAGCCGCCGCTGCTGACGAGGTCGAGAACGGGTGGGTCCGACTTGAGCGACTACGACGTGAAGGCGCCGACGTGGACGCCGTCCTCGACATCGCGACCAAAATGGAAACCCAAGAGGACGGCGCGAGGTTGGCGGCCGCTGCATTGCATCACGCCGCGTTGCTCCATCACGCCAAATCGTCATGGGAAGAAGCGCACGCCTTGGTCAACCGATCCCTCCGACTTCGGCAAGAAACGGGTGACGAGGAAGGACGGTCTTACGGCTTGGCCGTTCGGGCTTCATGCGAACGCGCCATGGAACTGATGAACCAAGCCATCGAGACCCAGATGGAGCGCCTTGGCGTGCTGGAACGGCTTGACGATCAGGAGGGCGTGATGGAAACGCTGGCAGATTTGGCCCACCTCCACGCGACGGTGGGCGAGGTGGACGTGGCCAGCGACCACCTCAACCGCTCGCTTGAACTCGCCAAAGACATGGGCGACCTATCCGGTCAACTCGTGGCCGCATGGGGCTTGGCCGACGTGTCCGAAATCGCTGAGGATTGGTCCACCGCCATGTTGCATCTCTCCGACGTCGTTCACGCCTTCATGGCCGTCGGACTGCCGGCACCTGAACAAGTTCGTGAGCGCATCAAAGCGCTGACGGACCTCGCGGACCGTGCCTGACGTGCGTGCATCTCATAGGTTGCCGGCCGCTGGTCGGGCCGGGTGAGGGTGTGGACCACGACATCTTCTTCTCCATCTCCCACACGCCGGACCACACCGGAACGATGCCCAGCGAAGCCGTGATGTTCGAGCATTACCTCGACCAGCTCCGCTTGGCCGACGAGTTGGGCTTCGGGGTGGCATGGGTGGCGCAGGCTCACCTGTCCACCGAGGTTCAGAAACGCAACAGCCGCCCCGTGGTGCCGCATTGGCCCGGTGAAGTCGGCCTGTGCACTGACTTCCCGCAATTGGCCCTGGAATCCTTCCGCGCCACAAAGCGGATCGACCTTGGCAGCGCCGTCCTGTCCATCCTTGCCTCGGGCGGTCCAATCGCCCAAGCCGAGCGCATCGCGAACACCCTGACCCATCTGGAACGCATCGACGCCGGTGGACAACGACGCCTCCACATCGGCTTCGCCTCCGGGCGGTTCGAGTTCATGGCGCGCCCCTACGGCATCGATGCCCGCGACGAGGTGGAGCGGGCGGCGTGGCCCGCACTTCGCGGCCAGATCTTCCTTGAAGCCGCCACGGTCTTCCTTCGTCTGCTGAACGGCGAGGTCGTCAACAGCGAGGAAGCACGCCCAACCGTGCTGAGCCGTGCCTTGTTCCGCAGCGACGAAGATTGGGAGAGGGTGCAGGCCGCCGCCGTTGAACGGGACCTGCTCTCGGCCCCTCCCGAGACGATCGACGTGGCCCCGCGCTACGTCTTCGAGGACCTCTGCATCGTACCGAGGCACCCTCCACGGGATCGTCTTGTGCTGGTCGCCGGCACGCATGACCCAAAAGCCCAGGTGGAACTCAACACGCTCGCCCCCGTTCGTGTGTTCAACCTCTCCATCACCTCACCCGACATCATCGAAGCCACGCACGAACGCATGCGCGGTTGCTTCCATCCAGAGGGAGGCGCATGGGAGCGCGGGCACATGCCGCGCACCGTTTTCGTGTTCCTCAACCACGAAGAAGGGCTGTCCATGGAAGCACGCCGCGCCGCAGCGAATCAGGAGGCTGAGGCAGCACTCGCGGCCTACTGGACCGCGCTTGAGGGCACCCTTGACCCAAGCAAGGTCAGCCGCGCAACGGACAACGCGCTGGTTGGAAACGTCGACGACGTGGTGGAACAATTGCTCGAGCGCTTCCACCCCGAAGACAGGGTCATGGCTTGGTTCGATTTCTTCAACCACGACAACGAGCGGGTCAAGCGCAACATGCACGCATACATGACCGAAGTCGTCCCTCGTGTGGAAGCTCGCCTTCAGAAGGAGGGCACGGCATGAGCCACGACGGCTCCGCCGTGGCACCGGGCCTGCCCGGCTCAAACCTCTACCCGAATTCACCGCTTGGGGAACAGGTCGAAGGCGTCCCAACCGGGCGTGACGTGGAGTGGGAGCCCCTTGTGGACTACCGCAGGAACGGTGTCTCGGAAACGACGATCCATGGCGCCGTTGCGTGGGCTCACGGCACCGAAGTCATCCACTCCTTTGGTGGCAACGTGCTGTGCTACGGACGTTCGATGATGAAGCCCTTCATGCTCAAGGCCTTCGTCGAAGAACTCGAGACCTGCACGTGGGAACAGAAGGCCATCGCGGTCGCCAGCCACAACGGCGACACGGAGCACGTGGCCGCAGCTCAATCCCTTCTCAACCAATCGGAATGGCCGTTGATGCTCACGCCCTTGGACGTCCCGTTGATCCAATTCGGCCGCCAAGTCCGACGGCCGAGGCGTTGGTACCACACCTGCTCGGGCGAGCACGCGGCCATCCTCCGCGGATGCCGAGCCAAGGGATGGAACCGTGCCGGCTACACGCTCCCAACCCACGAGGTCTTCCATGCCTACATGGACCAACTCCGTCGTTTCCTTGGCGAAGACTGGACGCCACTCCGCATCGCCAAGGACGGCTGTGGCCTTCCGACCGTGTCAAACACCGTGGCCGAATTGGCTCAGATTTACGCGGGGCTGGTCACCGACCGCCACGAGGATTGGATCTGGGAAGCGATGTGCCGCCATCCGGACTTGGTGGGAGGATTCAACCGACTGGATTCGACGATCATCAAGGCCGGTGCGGGCGAGGTCATCGCCAAGGAGGGGGCCGACGGCTTGCTCGGCTTGGCCATCGCCCATCCTGATTACCCCAAGGGCCTCGGTTTGGTCATCAAAATCGCCCACGGATGGAACGCTCAAGCC
>DUHJ01000151.1:0-9326 GCA_013330925.1 Candidatus Poseidoniaceae archaeon
CGATCAACCCTCCCCAAGCAGAGAAGACGAGAAGCGCGGTAAAAGCAGCAGGAATCAACCACTTCGCTTGTTCGCCACCGATGAGGTACGTCAGCGAAGGAAGCTCCTCAATTTCACGGTACGACCGCTTCTTTTTGTGCCGTCGAGGGCGCCGCTTCCCGCCCTCCTTGCTCCTGCGCTTTGGAGCACGTCGTTTGACCGGCCTGCGGACGCGGGCAACACCTTCGCCAGAAACGTCCACGCCGTCCTGATGTTCCTGAACACCTTCACCGTCGTTTTCGGTCATGACCACACCCTCCTTGGGATTTCACGTGCCAAAGCCAACACCAAGGCGCTGAGGAAGAACACGCCCGCGACAGCACCCCACGTGACCGGGCTGAACACGCCAACGACGACCTGGAACAGGAAAGCACCGCCGACGAGGAGGTTGACCGTCCAAACGAGCACCGCTTCGTTGCCTGGGAATTTCCATGTGATGGTCAACGTCTCCTTTTCAGGCAACATTGCGTCGATGAGCAAACGCTCCCATCCCGTGGCCAACACCGGGCCACAGATGATGGCGAAGATGATGTCGTTGTTTGGCAACCCCACCATGTTCAGCACTTCTTGGAGCACTTCGGTGAAGACCGCCGCCATGGCCAGCAGGAGCACGAGCGCCAAGCCTCGCAAGGCCTTCTTTTCGAGGTCGGTTTCAATGCGAATCAAGCCGAATTTCACCGCGTGAACCAAGGCGATGATCGGATAGACCAGGTGTTCGGTGAACCCCCGAGTCAATGCATCGATCAACACCGCACGCGACATTTGTTCCTCGGTGACGGTGTACAGGGTACCGTAGTCGTACACGCCCGCTTCCATTGGCCGCCCGCTCATGTTCGCGAAGGGTGCAAAATCGGTCTCGTTCGCAAAGAAACGGATGAGGATCAGGGCCCACATGAAGAGGTAATACATCGAGAAAATTCCCACCACGCCGAAATCACGCCGCTTTTTCCTCACCTGCACGAAGTGGTAGATGGCCCCGATGCCCAACCCCACCATGAACAAGGAAAAGGCACCCATGATGATGCTCGTCAAAATGTGCGTGGTGAGCAACCCACCGTGTCCATTGAAGACAACGGTCCAGTTCATGAAACTCCCATACCACCAGGTCGATTCTTTCCCGCTGAGGAACCCAGGGACAAGGAAGACCATGAAATCGCTGAGGATGACCGTTGCGCCGAGGGCAAAGTACCCGCTTCGACGCAAGGCCAACGCTTCTGGCGATCGGTCCGAACGTTCTGGGAGGAAAAACATCGTCCGCAACGACATGATGATGTTCGTCATGGCGATGAGCATGACGAACAAAATGGCGAGGTTGAGGTTCCATCCGTTGTCAATGCCCCACGAATCGACCATGCGGGCACCAATGGCCATCGCGGCAAACAGGGGGACCATCCACGTTCGTCGAAGGATGGGGATGGGGATGAGCAGCATCAGGAGGGTGCAGATGAAGATGAAATTGAACCACGACATCACGCTCTCCATTTTGTAAATCGAGGTCGATGCCGCACTCCCGTCCCATTCGTACCTCAACCAGTCCAACGAGTCGTAGAAGGTCATTTGGAGGTGAATCATGTACGCGAGAAGCCAGATGACCAACCATGCGCCAACGCGGCGCTCCCACGTCATTGGAGCAGGTTTTTTCTCGCGTTTTTTCGCAGGTTCCGGGGTTGCTTCGTGGGCCGTGACCATGGACCGAAAGGAGGCAACACGAGCGTCCAACCATGCAAGGATCGCCTGCCGTGCTTTGAACGGCACAACGTGAAAGAGGACCACGAACAGCAGGACGAACAGGTTGAGCACGAGGCCGATTTCATCCAAAAATTCGACACCGGATTCCGTCATCGAACAAAAATCCGGGATGGAGTACTTATCCGCATCTCCAAACAAAGGGCCGTTACGCCGGAGTTCGGTGTGTCAGTTCGCCGCCGCCGGCAGGTCCGCCAACTTTGCAGCCATCCATCGCTTCCACAGAGGGGAAAGCAACGCTGGCCAGAAGCAGCCGTAGTATCCGCTGGGCATGTCGGGCGCCCCTTCGTAGGGCTGCAGATCCCACCACCCTTCGCTGGCTTTGAGATGGTGGGCTGGATGCAAGCTGAGGTTGAACAACGTCCAACACGACCAACGCCGTTCGGACTGCCAACTGTGCATTTTGCTTTGGCGCTCTTCTTTCCCACGACGGAGCCCGTAATGTTGGACGTAGTTGATGTATTCCAACAAAAAAACGGCCACTGCGGCTTGGCCGAGGAAGGCCCAACCGGCGGATGCGCCCAACAAAAACACCCCCGTCACCATGGCCACTTCGAAGACGGCAACGCGCACCACGCGGTTGCGCCAACCGCGGGCACCTCGCTTGGCATGCAAGGCGTAAGCGTCGCCAAGTTGCTTCGGAACGGTCCGGGCCACAAAACCCCAGACGCTTTCCTCCGCGCGAGCGGAAGCAGGGTCCGCAGCGGTGGCCACGTGCTTGTGATGGGTGACGTTGTGTTCTTCTGTGAAGTGACCGTAAAGCACGAGCAGCATGTTGAGACGCGCCAATTTGGCCGACAAGGACTTCGGCCGCGTGTGCCCAAGCTCGTGGGCGACGATGATGCCGCTGACGCCCGAACAAATGCCCGTGGAAACGGCCGCGGCCGCCAGCCATAGGGCCTCTTCACCCGACGTTCCAAGCCACACCAAGGTCAGGATTGCACTGACGTGCAACGCGGTGTGCACGTACAACAGGGCCTGATAGGGCCGCCCTGACGTTGGGCGAGCCTGCGACCGTGGCCGTGCCCCAAGCACGCGGTCAAGCACCGGGCCCACCCCAAGCATCCACACGGCCCCCATGGCCGCGGCAGGACCTCCAACGAGGTTTCCTGCGATCACCAGGCCGGGGTTGATCAAACCCAGCACATGGGGGGCGAAGTGTGTCGGGCGTCCCTCCATGATGATTCCAGCGCCGACACGGATTCAAGCGTTGTTCCCGCGGCACCGAGGAATTCGGTGCATGGAACCCGTTCAATTCTCGTCAAGTTCGGGCTCGCTTCGACGAGGCAGAAGGACGGCGACCACGCATGCAAGGGTGAGCGTCTCCACCAAACCAAAGGGCACCGGGACCGCTTCGAGCACGCTCTCGTCACGGTCTCCATCGTCCATCCCGGTCTTATGCTGGGGCAAAGCCGGATAGTCGTCTTCCATGATCATGAACCAATCCAGATCCCGAGGCAAGTCTTCCGTCAACGCTTCGTGCCCGTCCACGTCCACGAGGTAATCGTCTTCGATGCGGATGCCAAACCAGTCTTCGATGTAGATGCCAGGTTCGATGGTGATGGCGTCGATGGGCGACAGGGGTTCGTTGTTGAAGTTCAAGCCAAACAAGGGCTCATCGAATCCACTGGAAAGCAAAGGGGGCTCGTGCACGCAGACGCCGAACCCATGCCCAAGGCTGTGGATGAAATATTCTCCAAACCCTTGCTCCTCGATGTGGGTGCGGGCCACGTCGTCGAGCACCCAGGCCGGCGTCCCCGACTCGATCAGGGGGAAGGTCAGGTTCTGAGCGTCGTAGACGGCCATGTACGCGTCGATGATGGTCTCGTTGTCCGTCCCACCGATGACATAGGTCCGCGTGACGTCGCTGACCCAATCCTGCACCCTGGCACCGAGGTCCACGACCACGACGTCACCGGGCTGGACGATCCGCGGACCTGCGCCGTGGTTTTCCGGGTCGCCGTGGGGGATGGCGCCGTTCGGTCCACTGGCGACGATGGTCTCGAAACTTGGCCAAATCGGGTTTGATCCGTTTCGGATCATCGAACGGTCGATTTCCTCAGCGATCTCCGCTTCGGTGAACGTCTCCCCCATCAACACGCGCCACAGCATCCAACGGGCCGTTTCCTGTCCAAATTCAGCAATGGTCGTCGCTTCACGGATGGCGGCGTCTTTGGCCGGGCTGAGGCCTTCTGGCGAAGGCGCCTCACCGTCCACGAGCCGGGCGACTTCGGTTTCGCACGCCGACGCGGCCGGAGCAAGCAACAGCATGAGGAGCACCCCCATCGGCAGCACGCGGCGCATGTTGACCGCTCGCGCCCCTTGGTCATCAATACAACGCAGGCACCGGTGTGCGAATCATTGAAGACGACCGCGCAGGAGTTGACCACCATGGCGGCCAAGCCTCCTGCGAAGAAGAAAGGGCGACGTCGACGCAAAATGCGCTTGACGCTCAAGCAGAAGAAGATGGACACCGCGACCGACTCGTACACCGACAGCCTCGGCTGGTCGACGGACGTTGGACGAACGCTCGGTGAGGCTCCCAAGGAGGCAGAGCCCGAATTCATCAACGTGCAATGCGAAATGTGCGGTTCGATGATGAAGGCCCGAAAGCCGAGGAAGACGCGTTACACCATCACGTGCGACTACCCCGCATGTGGCCACACCATGGACTTCAGCTGAGGGCGCGACATGCGGGCCTTGCTCGCCATCCTGCTTTGCCTGCTCATGATGTCCCCGGGGTGCGTTGCACCCGACGACGACCGGATGATCCTCGCCACCACCACCTCGATGCGCGACTCCGGCCTGCTCGAAGTGCTCCTCCCCGCGTTCACGAACGCCACGGGTCACGACGTGGACGTGGTGGCGGTGGGCACCGGCGCCGCCCTCAACCTTGGGCGGAGCGGGGATGCTGACGTGCTCATCGTGCATGCTCCCGAAGCCGAATCGTCCTTCTTGGAGGAAGGCCACGGCCTCAACCGCACCGTGTTCGCGTGGAACACCTTCGTGCTGTTGACTCCCGAACCGATGAACGGCAGCCTGTTTGATGTCCTCGATGCCGTGGTGGCCGAGGAACGCTGTTTCGTGTCACGCGGCGATGCTTCGGGCACCCACATGAAGGAACAAACCCTCTGGCAGGCGTGGGCCGATTCCGGGCGCGGGACCCTCGTTGAAGACCGCTCTGGCGTGCATCCGGAAGGGGAATGGTACCTCTCCATCGGCCAAGGCATGGGGGCAGCGATCACGATGGCGGACGAGAAACGATGCGTCACGCTGAGCGACCTTGGAACCGCGTTGTTCCGGGAGGAGACGGTGGATTTGTCGCTTCAGCGATTTGAGGACGAGGTGATGATCAACCCCTACAGCATCATTCCCCTCGACGGCCCACATGCCGAGGAAGCGGACGCTCTTCGGTCCTTTTTGCTCACAGAAGGGGTGGCGTTGATCGAAGCCCACACCGTTTCTGGCGAACCCATGTTCACACCCGGTCAACCCTGAGGTTCACCGAGCATGAGGGCCGCCGTTTCGCTGCCTTCGTCCACCTCACGTCCTGCGGCAAGGAGCATCCGCCGGTCGCCCATGCGCCTGGCTTGAGCCAGGTTGTGGGTGGCCAGGACCACCACGGCCCCTTCGTCCGCCGCACGGCGCACCACGCCCTCAGCGGCCAAGGTGGCCTTCAGGTCCAGTCCGGAGGTGAATTCGTCAAGGATCAAGACTGAGGGTGTAAGCGCGAGGGCCCGTGCGAGGCTGACACGCTGGCGCTCACCGCCGGAGAGCACCCCTGCAGAACGTCCTCCCACGCCGTCCAAACCCAAGGGTTTGAGCAGGCCCAAGCGCTCAGGATGAACCAATTCGACCTCTGCAGCAGGGTTCGACGTGAGCATCACGGGGTGCTGAGCCACGCGGCCCACACCACCTTGTCCTCGCTGAACGGGTACGCCTTCAACGTCGGGCAACAGTCCGGCAATGGCTCGAAGCAACGTCGATTTTCCCGCGCCCGAGGCCCCCATCACCACGAGGATTTCACCCCCACGAACCACGACATCTTCCAAATCCAACACCGTCACGCCGTCACGCGTGACCGTGATGCGGGGCCACCGGTGCCCCTCGTGACCGCTGGCCACGGCAGCCGGAAGTTGCGGGGGCGTGCTGCTGGTCCCACTTCGTGGTCGCACCATGCGCAATCCTTCGATCAGAAACATTGCCGCAAGCGCCAGCAGCAACAGCAAACCGCCTTGGGTCACGGCAGCGGCAAGATCCCCTCTGCTGGTTTCCAGAACGATGCTGGTGGTCAGCACGCGTGTTTGGCCGGCGATGTTGCCTCCGACCATCAGGACCGATCCGACTTCGGCAATGGCTCGACCAAAGCCCAACGCCACGCCGTTGAGCACCCCGCGCCACACCAATCCAACCTCAATGCGCAGCCTGTTCCGCGCATCGAGGCCGAGCAGGTCAAGCGCCTCTCTGTGGCCCTCCGTGATGGCGTCAAAGGCCGACCATGTGCCGCCCCAAATCAACGGGAGGACCAACAAAGTCTGGGCGAGGATCATGGCGGGAACGGTGAACAGCAGGTCCAATTCAGACAAAGGTCCACGGTTTGAGAGCATCAAATAGACCAACACGCCAACCACAACGGGAGGCAACCCGTAGAGCGTGCGGACCACGACCCTGAGGCCATGAAGGCCGCCCCTCCGAGCACATTTCGCCCCGATTGGAATTCCAATCAACGAGGCGAGCAGGGTCGCGGAACCGCTGGTTAGGAGGGTGGTTGCCACGATGGATGCCATGGTGCCCCCAGCCCGTCCTGCACCGCCCCCGCCATCATGGTGACGGCGGAAGCACCACCATCCTCAAGCGGGACCGGGCCTCCCTTGAGTCATGGACGTGCCTTACTTCGTCGAGGTGAACGAAGCGCGACGCATCGCCTCCGATGCTTTGGGCGCCTTGACGCCGTGTGAGCTTGAGCACGTCGCGCTGGGAGCAGCCCATGGCCGCATCCTCGCCACGGACCTGCGATCGCTGGTGGACGATCCACCCTTCGACAATTCAGCCATGGACGGCTTCGCCGTGCGCGAGTCTGACGTTCCAACGGTACCCGCCACGCTCCCTGTTCAGAGCACCGTTGCGGCGGCCGCCCACGAGGACATGGTTCCACTCCAACCGGGCCATGCTGTCCGCATCATGACCGGGGCTCCGATGCCTCCCGGGGCCGACGCGATCCTCCCCATCGAACGTTGTGACGTGGGAGAGGACGAGGTCACCCTGAACGCCACCGTCCGCACCGGGTTCGTGCGAAAACAAGGCGAAAACCTCCAGAAGGGGTCCGTCGGCTTGACCGCCGGTGCTTACCTCACCCCTGCCAAAGTCGGATTGTGCGCGACCATGGGCCACCCCGATGTCCCCGTGGTCAAGCGGTTGAACGTGGCCGTCATTCCGACGGGGGACGAACTTCGACCTGCGGGTGAACCGCTGCGTCACGGGGAAGTCTACGAATCCAACTCCCACGGCCTCGTCGGATTGGTCCGTGCCATGGGCCATGAGGCAACCCATCACCCCGCCGTGGAAGACACCCTCGACGGCCTCCGAGCTGCACTTGATGCCGCCGCAACTTCGTCGGACATGATTGTGACCTCGGGGGGGGTTTCCATGGGCGAGTGGGACCTTGTTCGTCGCCTGATGGAGGAGGAGGGCGACCTCCGGTACTGGCGGGTCAAGATCCGACCCGGATCTCCCCCCCTCTTCGGGCTATGGAAGGGCACGCCCCTCTTCGGCCTCCCCGGAAATCCCGTCAGCAGTCATGTGGTCTTCCGCTTGCTCGTGGCCGATGCCATTCGGGCCTGGACCGGCGCACAAGGCCCCCGCGAAACCACCGTTCGCGCTCGTCTCCTTGACTCGGTCAAGAGCACGAAGGATTGCTTGACGCTGAGGCGCGTGACGGTGACCCTCGAAGACGGCGAAATGGTGGCCCGACAACCCCGTCACCAAGGTTCAGGCAACCTCGAAAGCTTGGCCAGCGCCGATGCGCTGACCCTGCTTCCACCTGGCGCTTCGGGCGAAGCGGGCGAAACCATCGACGTGCTCTTGCTCTGAGCAGGCCAAGGCAATCCCGTCCCCATTGCTTGATATCCCCGTAGACTGGCCCTCGGCCATGCAGCCGTCGCTGCCCAGCAACACCTCGCCCGTGTTGCCGCATCCCGCTCCAACAGGGGGTACGTCCACCCGCCGGCACGATCTCGACTGGTTGCGCGTCATTCTGTTCGGGCTGCTGATTTGGTTCCACCTTGGCGTGTTCACCTTCTGGCTGTTTCCCGACGAAGAGGTGCCCCTCAGCGTGCTCTTTGTCGTCGACGTCATGCACCAATGGCGATTGGCCGCACTGTTCCTCATTTCTGGGATGGGCACGGCGTTTGCGTTTCGTCGGAGGGACGTCAAGACCTTCCTCAACGAACGCCTCGTTCGCCTTGGGGTCCCGCTGTTGTTCGCCACGTACGTCTTGCTTGGCGGACTGCTTGCCCCCATCGAGACGCTTTGGCTTCTGCTCGTACCCTTCCCTGGCTCTGACGCCATGCCTTACGCGCACCTGTGGTTTCTTCGAAACCTGCTCCTGTACTCGGTGATGCTCGCGCCATTGTTCGCGTACGTCCGAAGCAACCCAGAATCAGGACCGGTGCGTGCGGCACGCTGGACCGTCGACGCTGGGCAAGGGCTTGCGCTCATCGCCGTGCCTGCCTTGATCCTCGCCACTTCGGCGGTCTTCACCAAGCCGTGGCATTCCGGCGAGGTTGGCATGTGGTGGGAGTTCCCCCACTACTTCCTCTTCACGTTGTTTGGTTACTTGGCCATCCAGACCGGCGCTGCGTGGTTTGAGCGCATCGAAGCCCTGCGCTGGTGGCTGTTGGTCACCACCCTCCCGTTGAGCATGCTTTGGTTTTCCATCAAACACGACGGCCCGGGGGGGTTGATGGAAGGCGGCTGGGTCGCGTGGGGGCGAGACCCCTTCTCCCTTCTGACCACGGGCGGAACGATTCTGCAAACCTTCCATGCGTGGATGTGGTGCCTCCTGATTTTCGCATGGGGAGCGCGGCTGCTGAACCGGGAGAGTCGCGCTTTATCGTGGTTGAACGAGGCGGTGTATCCGACCTACATCATGCACTTCCACATCACCTTCCCATGGATGTTCATCGCGGCCATTTTCGGCATGAGTTGGTGGACGTCAACGGCCCTCGGCACCCCCTTCGTCGTGGCAGGGGTGCTGGCTTGCTTCGTGCTCTTTCGCCGGACGGCGTACCTGCGGCCCTTGGTGGGCTTGCGCGGGGGGCGGTCGGAAGTCGAGAAAATTTGGCCGTTCACCACCACCGAGGACCGGGGCGTGCGGATTTTGCTGCACTTGACCACCCACGCGATCACAGGAGTCGCCCTGATTGTGCTGATGGTCCTCGCCGTCCTGACAGGATTCGTCGACGTCTGACGCCTCAATTCGTCACCGGTTCACGCATGCATGAACCGCAGGCGAACACCACCTCGTTGCCGGGTTCGAACCC
>DUHJ01000151.1:9721-9966 GCA_013330925.1 Candidatus Poseidoniaceae archaeon
GTTGCTCTCTCGAACAACGCCATGCCGTCGAGCATGGCTTGGAGCACCGCCGCAAGCCCAAGTCCGTACGACGTCGTGTCGTCTTCAATGCCCAAACAAACCTGCTCCATCTGCCCAGGTATGAACGTGTGCGATGGCGATGGGCCATGGCGTGCATCGAGGGCAGCAACCACCTCAAGTGGAACGTTCCATTCTGACCAAACGTCGACATGCCACCATCTGGAACTGACGTCCACGTCCTCCAA
>DUHJ01000053.1:0-6188 GCA_013330925.1 Candidatus Poseidoniaceae archaeon
GTCGTGCACCGATCCAAGGTCGCTTCGCTTCGAAGAACCGTCTTCAAGCAAACAATGCACAGGGTGGCTTCGCAACCGCTGCCACGTTTCTTCGGCACCGGTGATGCCGGTGTCGGTCAAGAAGTACGCCTTGCGTTTTCTGGCAACACCGGAAACGTGGGCCTGCCGTTCAACCAGCAAACCGGAATCCTTCAACGAGGCAATGGCCCGGGGCACGTTCGATCGTGCGATGGCCACGGCGTTGGCGATTCCCATTTGCGACAGGGCGAACGGGACTTCAACGCTCGACTTGTAGTCGACGTAGTCGCGGAGGTGAAGCAGGATGCGTTCCTGCACACCCGGTTTTGGATTGCCGCTCAAGTTCCAACCTCATTCAGTGGAAGGGACGTAATCGGGGTCTGGGACCCACTGGTTGGTTTCAGCGTCCCAGATCCATCCAGGGTGCTGTGAACTCGCAGCCGCAGCCGGCGAAGCAACCGCCGTCTGTTGGGCGGGGATCTCCGGAGCGGATTTCTTGGCCCAAGCGTAGGGATCTTCCTCCACCTGTGCTTCCGCTCCTTCGACCTCTTCCTCGAATTCTTCGTACTCGACAAAGAAGGTCAGAACCAGGGCTGCCAACACCACCACGACAAGCAAGGCGCCGACAATGACCCAAATCATGGAAAGGCCGCTCTCGGCCGCAGAGGCCGGCGTGAGGGTGTAGTCGCCACCGCTTCGGGCTTCTTGGCCGTTCATCTCGAAGTAAATGCCCGTTGCCTTGTCGCTGTTGAGCTGGTTCACGGTGATGTCCATCGCCCACGTACCGTCGGAAAGGACGCGCGTGGTGTTCAGCCGCAGGTTACCCGATTCGGTCCTTGCTGACACGGTGGAGCCGGGAAGACCGGTGCCCGAGAAGGAGGCGGAAACGTCGGTGTCAAGGTACGCCTCGTTGCTGACCTTTTGCACGTCGAACTCGACGGCCCGGACCAGGAAGTTGACCCGGAAGGAATACGCCACGGAGCCGTACTCGTCTTGCGCTTCAAACATCACCTGCTCAAGGGACCACTCGCTGATTTCTGTCGTGGTCTGTGCCATGCCGTCCATCGGGTTGTAGGTCGCCACACCGCGGGCGTTGATCGTGATGTATGCAGGGTAGTCGTCGTCTTCAAAGGTCGCTGGATCGTCAAACACGTCGTAGATCAGGAGCGTGGAATCCACGTCCAAGTCGCTGAAGAAGGCCGCCAAATCGATGCTTTGGCCAGAGCCACATCGGTCGATGCTGTTCGAGTATTGGTCGCAGAAAATCGTCAGCGTCTGAGGCCAGTCCAAGCCGTTGAACACCGGTGCGTTGTTTTCACGGTCAACCGGGTTGTCGATGCGGACACGACGGCGGACTTCTTCGGAGTAATCCTCGCCGTCGTAGGCTCGAACGATGATTTCGTATTGTTGGTCGTGGATGTATTTCGAGGTGTCCCAGGTCACCTGCCATGCACCGTTGGACAGGAATTGGGTGACGATGAGTTCCTCGTCAG
Organism: Candidatus Poseidoniaceae archaeon; assembly: GCA_013330925.1. GTDB lineage: Archaea > Thermoplasmatota > Poseidoniia > Poseidoniales > Poseidoniaceae > MGIIa-L3 > MGIIa-L3 sp11892u. Next base: position 1,512 of record DUHJ01000053.1, read on the forward strand.
ACATCAGGATGCTGGAGGCGAGGTCCAACACTTGGACCTCAACACGCGTTACTTGACCGTCGTTGTCCAACGCACCGCCTTGGAGGTAGGAGGAATCGCTCGCACGAAGGATGCCTCCGTCGATGACGAGGTCGCCTTCAGCAGTGTAAGCATCCACGGTCACGAAGGGTGGTGTGTTGTCGTTCTCAATGATGAGGGTACGTCGCTCGACGGTGCAACCGTCCGGCCAATCGATGCAGAAGTCGGAGTCGGCTGCCCAGACCTCGAAGGTGTATTCCCCACTGGGCAGGTCTTCGAAGTTCCACTGGTATTCCCAAGCGGTCTGACCAGGCGTGTACAGGTGTGAGAAGTAGTCGTTGGGCCCGGTGATGTTGAACCAAATCTGTTGGATGTCTGAGCCCTGCACGCCCGAGTAAGGGTCGGAAGCCGTCCCTGTGAACAGCACCTTGCCGTTGCGGTGCGTCGAACCGTCGAGTGGCTCGTTGAGGATCAACGACGGAGCCACAAGGTTGAGTTTGTACTTGCGTGTTTCTTGAGGCGAGGTGTCCAAACCGTCGAAGGCACGAACGCGGAAGGTCACGTCGCTTTCGCCTTCAGGGTGTCCGGACAGGTCCCATTCAAACGACCACGTCTTGAACGGATGGTTGTTCTTGGTGATCTCTCCGTTCGCCCCAGAGGTGTCCGTGGCCGAATACCACGACTGGCTGCCGGGTGGCTGGATCTCAACACGCTTGACGATGCCGAACTGCTTCTCGTAGGCGATTTGGTCGAGCGCATATTCACCGGGGCTACCGCTTCCCGCGATGCCGTCCCAAGCCGCTCCAGTCAGGGTCACCGTGGTCGCAAAAGATGCTCCATCGAGTTGATCCACGACCACGCTTGGTCGAAGGTTGTCGAGGTTGATGACGTCGTCCACGCCACCGGTCAAGGTAAACGAGAAGGTTTTCTCGCCCTTGCCGAACTTGTAGGCTTCCACGGTGTAGAAGGCCTGCTCACGTCCGTTGACGCAATCTTCGTCAGCCGTGTCGACCTTGGTGTCACCGTCGTTGTCGTAGCCGTCCGCGCAGGAGTTCTCATCGATGGATTCGACGGTTGGCGTTCCGGGGACGTCCACCGCGGTGTCCCCGACGATGTGGTTCCAGTTTCGGTCGATCAGGAAGTCACTGGGGAGGGAAACGAAATCGGTGAATCCGAACGCATCGGTTTCCAATTCGTACAACGGAAGACCGACCGAGTCACGGATGACCACCGTGGCGTCGGCGACGTTGGAACCTGCCGCCTTCACTTGGTAACGAACAAGTTCACCTTGGCGCACTTGCGTGCCCCACTCGGAGTTTTGATTCTGAACGAAAATCTTCGACGTGTCGAAGTTTTGGAGGTCCGCGTAAGAGAAGACGGTGGAGTTGGTCACCAGCTCGATGGCGAGTGGCATGTCGCGTGGCGGCAATTCTGCCGAGACGGGAAGTTGCAGGCACTCGTCCGTTACGTAGGGGCACTCCGCGCCTTCCCAGGCGAGCATCACGGGATAACCGGAGGACACATCGGGAATGAACTCGGATTGCACCGTGATTCGGGATTCTGTGACGTTGTACACTTGGGTGGCGTTGGTCCACGTGTTGCCTGAGAAGTAACCAATGGAACCGTACTTGTTGCCGTAATTGTCGTCGAATTGGAAGATGCGGACACCGAAGTCACCGGTCTCCATCTCGTTGTCCTGAACGTTCACGATGCCACCGTTGACGCGGAGCGCATCGCCCATGTTGTTGGCCACACGGTTGTTTTCGATGGTCGCGCTGGCCATGAACACGTGGATGGCAGGGCAAGCGAAGTCACCGCCGTACATCCAGTTCGAGTTGCAGGTGCCGGAGTTGTTCTCGATGATGTTGTTGGCGAAGTACATCCGGTTCGCACTTGGCGAGGGCACGCTCCAACCTTGGTCGCGGTAGTGGTATTCTCCGAGAACCACAGGCTCGCGGGCCGTGTCGTGAATCGTGTTGTTCTCCGCGATCACGTCAGAGGAGCCGTAAATCCAGAATCCATTGTACCCCTCGATCGGCCCGATGTCGTTGTTGTACGCTTCGACCACCGACGAGCGGATACCAAAGCCGGAACCGCTGGTGGCTCCGGAAATGGAGTTCCCTGTGGCGGAAACGCGGGCACCGTCGTACGCGGTGATGCCGGCACCTTCGCCGGTGGTGATGGTGTTGTCGTCGATGTAAAGCGTGTGCTCAATGTCACCGGTTTGCTTGAACGAGTTGGTGTCGATGGCGTTGCACAGGACGTCGACGGTGGAGTTGGTCAGCCAGCCCGAGGTGCCGCGCATGAAGACACCGTAGGCGTTGTCGCTGATGCTCAAGCGTTCCAAGCGGATGTAGGAATCCTCGGTGTAAATGACCGAGAATCCGCCGCCTTGGTTGCCGCACTGAGCTTCGGTGTCACCAGTAAAACTCGAGTCCAAAACACGCATGGTGGAAAGAATTCCGAGGCCGGCTCCGTACGCCTGAATGGATGCAGCCTTGTACGACTGTTCGTCGACGCCGAGGGAAAACTCGGAGTTGGTGATGGTCGGGGAAGCCGCGTTGAGGGCGATGACGTTGCTGGTGTTGATGTCCGAGAAGGACAGCCCGTTCGCGTCGAAGCTGGAGCCGTCGAAGATGAGTGCTCCATAGAGGTACTTCTGAGCGTTCACGGAATAAATCGGGAAGCCGTAGGCCTTTTCGAAGTGAACATAATTCAGGCTGGTGATCGCTTCGTCAATGGTGTTGCGGAAGATCACGCCACCACCGCAAGAAGCATCGGTGTTGTAGAGCGGAACTTGCGCATTGGGGCTGTAGCATCGCCCGGTGGCAGACGCGTTGGCAGGGTTGCCCCAGAGGAAGCGAACTGGGGAGCTTTGGCTTCCTTGGGTGGCGCCGCAGGAAGCATCACCAGCGCAGATGGCGCCCTTGACGTTCACGAACGTACCGGCAGGAACGTTGACCGTGGTTCCTGCGTTGATGATGAGCTTGGCACCTTCGGCCACCTCAACGTCGCCCGTCAGGGTATGGGTGCCCGACCAGGTTTCAGTACCAACGACGATGCCAGATTTCGTCTCGTTGTTGGCCGAGACGGTCGGGACGGTCACCATGCCGACCATGAGCGACATGAGAAGGAGGGTCACGAGGGAGATGCTGCTGAGGGGACGTGTCTTGGTCACGGTATCCACCGTATCCCCCGTACTTCGGACGAGATATAACGCTGTGGGCCGAATTGTTTGCCGGATTGTGTCGAAATGGCGCCCGTTGTATCAAACAAAAGGGCCATCAAAACGCGGTCGAGCAGGTCGGATCGACGGCCTCAAACCACGCCATGGCGTCCAAACCACCGTACCCTGTTCGATCGTCATGAACGCCCCCCAAGGAACTTCTCAGGGCTTCTTTCACATGCGTCACGCACCGGTCGTCTCCAACGCGCATGTCTGGATGAGCCTCCAAAATCATCGCCAAAGCGGACGTGACGAGGACGGTTGAAACCGAAGTTCCACTGGATGAAAACCAAGCGTCATCAGCACCCGTTGAAATGACGTTGACGCCCGGAGCATGAACTTCTGGCTTCATGTTCGGATCTTCACCAAGTCCACTTCCGCTGGAGGAATTCGTCCAAATTTCACCCGATTCGTTGGAGGCGGCCACAGAGATGACCCGAGGCAAGAAAGCAGGGGATGCCACACGCCCGTCGTCGTCAGGACCACCGTCGTTGCCGGCCGCAGCGACCACGAAGATGCCCGCATCCAGCGCCCGCCGGACGGACGAAACGACCACGTCGCGTTGACCTTCGACCTGTTCCCCCCCCAAGGAGAGGGAAATGAGGTCGGCCTCGAAGCCCGTTCTGCACCAATCGATGGCCTCGGCAACGACGGCGTCGTCGCCCGTGTTTTCACCCTCGTCGTCGCCAGAGAGGGCTGCTGCAACCCCCAAGGTCACGCCTGGCGCGGCCCCTTTCTGATGGCCGTCGGCCAGCATCAGCCCCACCATCATCGTGCCGTGGGCGGTTGCTCCCCGATCGAGAGGAGCGGTTGAACCTCCGATGAAATCACGAAACACCACGTCGATGTCGGACAACGCAGAGTGGCTGGTGTCCACCCCTGTGTCCACCACGCAGACCCGAACACCCGAGCCATCGTAGCCTTCGTCTGCGAGATCTCGAAGGCCGGTGCTTTCGAAGGCCCATTCAGAATCGTCAAGCGGGATTTCAACGAACAGCCACCCCTGAGAGGCGATCAAACCTGCAAGGATAACAAGCACCACCAATCCGAGCGAAGAACGGGCGACGCGCCGGCGTCGATGCGGTACTGCGCTGACCAGCGTTGGAGCCCAGCCCATGACCTCAGAGCGCCATTCAGCTTCGTGCTCCACCGCGGATGGGTCCACGGCGGTCAGCATACGCGGTTCTCCCGGCTCCGGGAGGAACTCCATGCCTTCCAGCGCCGACGGCCTCACGGCTGACATTGGAGTCCCTCCGCATTTGAAGGCGTGTTGCTCATCAGAAGCGACGGCTGCCGGAACGGGACAGGTTCAGTCCACCCCAAATCACCAAGCCAACGATGGCGATCACCAGTCCAGCCAGGACCGTCTGACCGATGCCGTTGTTGTCTGTGTTGGTTTCGATGTTGAAGCGGATTTGGAAGTCCACTGGCTC
>DUHJ01000053.1:6522-12447 GCA_013330925.1 Candidatus Poseidoniaceae archaeon
GTTCCACGGGTGTCCTCGGCGATGACAGCAAAGTCGCCGTCGTCGCCCGTCACCTCAAGGTAGAATTCGAACCGCTTGTTTCCGTTCGTCATCGTGCCCACGTCGAATTCCGCATCCACGGTTTCGCCTGCGGGAACGGAGAGGGTCACCTGCTGGTACACCTCGTCAACCCCTTGTTGCCGTGCGTAGACAATGACGGAATTGATCGCGTCGCGCTCACCGCTGTTGGTCACCGGAATGACGAGCGTCGTCACGGCTTGCTCAGCGGTGTTGTCTGAGCGTTGAACCGCCAAAGACTGGTTCACGCTGAGCGAAATTTCCGCATAGACCACGGTCATCAACAGACTGTCGCTGCTGCCGTCGAGTTCGGAAACACCGACGGTGACGTCGAGTTTTCCACTGTCGAAGGACTCGTCCGAGCGCACCGTGAAGGCTTGTGTTCGGGTGTCACCAGCAGCCACGGTGATGGTGCTCGTCGCAGGAGTGATTGCCCAGAGCGTGGCGTCGTAATTCTCGACGACTTCGAAGGTGTACGTGGCGTCACCGTTTCCGGTGTTCGTGATCGTCGTGGTGAGGGTTTGAGCGTCTCCGCTGCCAATCCCCACTCGTGCGTCGTCGGCTTCCACCTCAAAGCCACGGATTACCGGCACGCGCACGGTCATCGAGCGCTCGGTGAACTCACCGGTTTCAGCGGCCAGGAGCACGTTCACGCTGTGTCCGTTTTGGAGCGCAAGCGACGTGTTTTGATCGGGCAGGTTGACCCTGACGTTCAGCGTGGCGGTCATGGGCACGTCATCCGTCGAGGCGTTTTCACCGATGCCGAGGCGAATCTCGAGCGATGTTTGCCACGCTTCCGACGTGCTGTTCCAGAATTCAACGCTCCAATCGGCTGCGTCGGGTGCGTTCCCCGCGTTTCCGGTCGCGGTGTACACGTCTTCGAACTCCGTGCCGTCGTAGGTCACGTCCACGGTGAATTCCACCGAGGTGTGCTCGTATTCTCCGTCTTGCTTGGCTTGGATGTCCACACCGCTCTCGTCGTTGGTGAACGCGTCCACGGTCAGTTCATCGACGGTACCGACCTCGACGATGAGGTCACGGTCCGCACGGCGGTCCAAGGTGAGCGTCAATTCCTGACGGTCTGCGGCGACGTTGGTGAAGGTGCTGCCTTCGTAGCTCATGTTGAGGGCAAGGGCGTGTTGCACCGTGACCATGTCAGCAGCAAAGGAGACGCGACCGGATGGCACGAGGAGGCTCAGGCCGCCGTCGTCGTCCAAGGTCACGTCCCATGAGATGTCCTCGTCAAGGTCCACGGTGACCGTGGGGCCCTCGCTGATCATCGAGGCGCCGTCCGAGGCGCTGCCCAAATGGTATTGGACGAGGTCGATGCCCGTCCACGCGGTCTGAAGGTCGATGAAACCGCCAATGGCCATGGTCTGGTTGATGTGACCACCAGAGCCGACGCTTGCGTCAAGCAAATCGATGGCTACGGCGCCGTCGTTCTCGCCAAGGTTGGCCTGTTGAACGACAACGACCCACGCACCCGGTTCGACTTGTGCATCCCATGTCAGGGTGGTGCCGTCGAAGGACGTGCTGGTCACGGTGATGGAATCACGGGCCAATCCAGAGGCGGGGTGAAGGACGACAGAAGCGCCGTCAAGACGGGTCGCATCCACGTCATCCGTGATGGCACCGCTGACGTCGACCAGGCCCACAGAGACCTCGAGGTCTTCGGACATCGCACTGTCATTGACGACGTAGGATCCGTTTCCATCAAGGTCGTAGGCCATGTTGGCGAATCCTTCCTTGCTGCCTTCCACGATGTACGACGTGCGGACAGGCACGAAGAGTTCCCAGACACCGTCGTCGTTGGAGGTGACGTTGGCCGCAAAGGTCGTGCCGTCGAGGCTCGTCACGTTCACCACGACCCCTGCAACGCCTTCGTCGGCGTCCGGCGAATCGTCGGCGTCAAGGTCCCAGTAGAGCCGCCCACCGATTTCCACCTCGTGGTCGGCGAACAGATTCGTCACGTTCACCGACGCCCCGGAGGAGGCGGTGAAGGGGCTCGACGACGTGTCGAGCGTCCAGCGGTCTTGGGCGTCTTCGCGCTCCATGTGAACCGACCACGTGCCGGGCATCATGGGCTCGCTGACGTGGCCTTCATCGTCGGTCAGGTCGAGGGAAACGTTGCCAAGACCGTCCGCAGAAACGAGGGTCATGCGGAAGCCAGAGAGGTTCTTCTCGCTGAGTGCTTCACGGAGGTGGAGGTGCACATCGGCAGCATCCACCGTCGCCAAGGCGAGGTCAATGCGAGCGCTGTTCTCGTTCACCGCCAAGGCGTGGCGGAGGATTTCCGTGCCGTCCTCTCCGTCGAAGGCCCCGACCACGGCGATCCAATCGCCGCTTGGGACGTAATCCGCGAAGGTTCCGTTCTGGTCCACGGCGACGTTGCGGTAATCGGTGCCGTCGGAGGAAACCAACAGCACGCTGTCGCCTTGAGGCTGCAACGCAGTCCCGTTCGCGTCCACGAGCGAACCGGTCATCCGCCAGTCGTCCACAAGGGCCACGTCAATGGCCTCGATGGGCTCGGGGATGCCAATGACGATGGCCGCGAGCGGTGACACCGGAACGAGGGCGTAATCGCTGGCGTTCTCCGAGGAGGCGTCTTGGTCAGCGAACTCGATGACGTAGGAACCGATGGGCATCTCGACGGTGAGGCTGCCGTTGGCGGCATACATGTCGGAGGTCACGTTGAGTCGTTCACCGTGAACCGTTGTGGGCACGAGGGCGAAGGCCGGAGTCACCATGCTTCCGTTGGAGGCGTTGCCGTCACCGGCCACGTCTTGGAAGACTTGGAAGGTCATGGCATGGCCGCCAGGGTTCAGGTAGAGGCTTGCGGGTTCCGGCATCTCCACAGGGTTGCGCACCACGAGGACGTCGTCGTCCGACGTCGCGTTGTACATCTCATCTTCCACGACGCTGATGTCGTAGATTCCTGCAGGGAGGTTGAACAGGAAACCGCCGTCTTGGTTCGACGAGGCTTGCCACACAACACCGTCGGATGACATCGCGGTCATCTCGACCGGCATCCAACCAGGGATTTCGCTGTCCCAGGTGGTGGCGTTGTCGATGTGGAACAAGGTCCCGCTGATCATCTCTGTTGGTTCAAGAACGATGCTCAAATCCTCCATCCCTTCGGTGACGGTCACAAGGCTGCCGTTTCCGTAATCGATGGTGTTCTTGACCATGGTGACGGAGTAGGTGTTGCCGATCGGCACACGCATCGAGAAGTGACCCGTGTCGTTGGTGGTCGCCGTGAACGTAAGGTCGTCAAAGCCGGTGGCCACAACTTCGAGTTGAGTCACGGGCTCCGTCTCACGGCCTGTGTCCTCGATCCACGCTTCGTAGTTCTCAAGGAGGAGCGGCGAAGCAACGGTCCCGTTGAGCCAAGTCGATGCAGCGTAGGTCATCGTGGTGGAGAGGTCCTCTTCACCGACCTCAACGCGGGCAAGGAGCAAGTGGTCTTCGTCCGCATCATCGGACACCGTGTAGACGCCCATGGGCAGTTCGACGTAGACCACACCGTTTTCATCGCTGACCACCACGTATGGTTCGAGTTCTGGAGCGTCGTTGACGAAGGTCACCGTGCGTCCAACCACGTCAACCGTTGGCTGGCCGTCGTTTCCAAACGGAGCCTCCAACTGGACGGTCAGGTCGGTCATCGGTGGCAGCGGGTAGGCCAACGTGATGTTCACAGGCTCGTCTTGGACGGTGAAGGTCTCGTTGATTTCGTACCATCCGTCGTTGTCGACGTCCACGCGGTAGAAGTACTCACCAGAAGGAATCGGTCCTTGGCTGAAGCTTCCGTTCTCGTCGGTGACGATGGTGACGGCGTGATCGAGGCCGAGGACCGTGTCCACGAGTTCGATGGTGGTGTCTGGAAGCATGTTGCCCTCCATGTCCTCAAGCACGTCAGCAAAGACGGCCCCTGGCATGGTCATCGCAAGGTCGTAGGACGCTTCGACGCCGACAACAACGGGGTCAGGAAGCAACACTTCCCGACCGTTTGGCAACACACCAATCATGTTGTAGACACCAGGCATCAGGCCCGTCTTGTAGAAGGAGCCGGGCTGGACCATCGGTCCAGAGAAGTCACCTTGTCCGGTGAACAATCCGGTCCCGTTGAGGGTCCCAGTGCCCTCGAAGACACCTGCGCCTTCGAAGGTCTGACCGACCACGTCCCGGACCACGACGGTGGGCGAGAGCGTTTCGACACGACCGCTGGCTTCAACGGTGCCCTCGAAGAGGTACTTGGTCGCGTTTTCAGCACCGGTGAGCATGCACACCGAGGTGTTGGCAGGCGTTGCGGTGTTGTTGTCCAAACAATCCGAGGCGTTCACGAGGTCAGATTCACTGACCCAACCGTCGATGATGCCGCGGCCGGTCCACGTGCCGTTGGCGGTGTGGATGCGATCTCCGGTCAACTGACGGGTGTAGGTACCGGTGAACCCGCGGGCAACGGCCACGCCGTCGGACTCGAAGGTTCCATTTTCGGTGAAGGTCACCTCACCCGTACCTTGGAGAATCCGGGTTTCGTCGCTGGTGAAGGAACCGTTGTTGGTGATCACAGTGTGGTTGTCGGTGTAGGACCAGATGTCCCGAAGGATGAAGGTCGTGTCCACGAGGGGTTCACCGGCGAAGGATTCGTCACCGATCCAGGTCACGACACCGCTCACACCGCTGGAGGCGACGGACACGTCGGCCGCGCGGTCAAGGGCGACCACGCGGTTGGCTTCATCACCGCTGACGTTGAGGTGGGATTCACCGACCCAAGTCATGTTCGCCACCTGTCCGAGGACGGCGGTGATCTCGTTGATGGTGCGGTCATCGTTGTATTCGGTCAAGATGTCACCGAGGTTTTCGGTGAACGAACCGTCTTGGATGCTGTTGCGCGCACCCGTGGGTTCGTATTCGCCGATGAAGGCGCTCACACGGATGTGACCTGCGGGGGCAAGGAAGCTGTAGCGTCCTTCGTCGTCGGTGTCCACGAATCCGATGGGGATCCAGTAGGTGTCGGCATCGAGGTCTTCTCCGGACTCGCCAGAGAAGGCGTCGCGCTCGATGAGGAGGCGGACGTTTTCGAGCGGCTGGCCGTCGTCGGCAAAGGTCACCTGACCGGTCATTTCAGCACCGGGGTAGAACTTGAGGATCTTGACCATCGAGTTGGCTTGTCCGTAGCTGTTGGTCTCCGTGATGTCGTCGTTGTAGTTGGCGAGGACGAAGTGGTTCATCATCGCACCAGGGAGCGGCAGAGCCTGCGACAGGAAGGTGCCCGGCGAACCGCTCTGACCGAAGTGCTGAGCAGGTTGCGGGTTCACGCCATCGCTGTCGACGCCGAGCGTCGATGCGCCGTAACCGACGTAGGCGCGCGCCACCATGGTGTCGAAGAACTGAGCCGTATGGTCGGCCCGCACGTCGAGGATTTGGACAGGATCGATTTCTGCTCCGGCCTGCTGATTCAGCACGTCTTGACGGATCGCCTCATCCACCTCTTCTCGGGTCATCTCGTCGGAGAATGCGCCACGTTGGGTTTCGTAGACTTCCGTCAGGAAGGTGGTCGGGTCTTGACCGGAAAGGATGGTCGGAGCCGCAAAGATGCCCATGGGCTGCCCGCTGTTGTACTGTGCGTCCGCAGTGTAGCGTCCGGCACGGGGGTACAAACGGTTGTCCACGGCGAAGTAACGGATTTCATGGTCGCGGTCCACGGTTTCGCCGGGCGCACCGTTGTAGTCCTGCACGGTGTAGGCCTTCTCAAGTCCGATCACGTCGGCGTACAGGTCCATGACCTGGGCCTCTTCAAGGCCGTTGACGAGCAACTGGACCGTCATGGCGAGACGGGCGTTGGAACGGTGGATGTGGGTCGAAACC
>DUHJ01000159.1 GCA_013330925.1 Candidatus Poseidoniaceae archaeon
TCGTGCCGATGCGCAAGGTCTTGCTCAACCAAGATGGTCCAATGGAGCCATCATGAATTCACGAAGCAACGTGGTGGCGTAGGCTCCGCTGGAGAGGGTGAAGCGGAATTTGATGCACGCGCCCTCTGGATGCCATCGGTCTCCGTCTCGAGGTCCTTCGGACCATCGTCCGTCAAGGGTGCCTTCGCTGGCTTTTGGGACGCTTTCCCACGTGAATTCCTTGAAGCCCGTCACGAGGGCGCGTCGCGTTCCCTTGGTGGACAAGCGCGGAATGGCGGCGACGGTCCAGGTGGCGTCTTTGAGTCCCATGCTTTCCATCACACCGGCTTCGATGTCACCGGGGCGTCCGTCGCAGGTGCTCACCTCAGATCCGGGCAAAGGTCCGGTGACCGTCAGCCTCCCGAGGTTGCAGTTTCGTGCGATTCGGTCGGCGGTCCTGCTTTGCACGGTCACGCAACCCTTGGCTTCGAGTTGACCGCGTTCGTCGACGCGACCCACAAGGTCACCCTCCACTGGGGTCGCAAGGGGCAAACCGTCCTCCAAACGGGCGTGGAGCGCGCGGTTGAACACGACCGACTGCAAGGCGTGCACCGTCATCAGCTGGAGGTTGTTGGGCAAACGGCGAAAGGCGCCCACGTGGTCGTCTGGCTTTTCCAAAAGGTGGGAAGCCATGCGACGTTCGAAGTCCATCCAATCCGGGCAGGATTCGATGACCTCCTCAGAAATGCCTTCCTCGCGGATGCGCTTCCGGAACGCGGCCACGTCGGGGGCTTCACCGTCTCCGGGCATCGAGAGGTAGGTCATCACGGCCTCGTCAAAGCGACCTGCGATCACGTGACGTCCAACTTCGGCGGTCACGGGGCGCCCGGAACCGAAGCGCTGAGGGCCAATCCAATTCGGGAACCGTTCTGCACCGAGCGTCGCCTCCAACGTCGCGTGAATCTTGCCGATCTCCTCCATGGCTTCTTGGTCGGTCATCGGTCGACCGTCGGGGTGGGCGCAGCCGCGCACCGTGATGGTGAACCGGTTGCCTCGGTGGTTGCCGAATCCGATTTTCTGATGGGTGCGGCCGAGGACTTCGATGTCCACATCGGTCAATTCAACGCCGTTCACCTTGTTGGCAGGAGCGTCGATGACGAAGAGTTGGCGGGTGATGGCCCGCTTGTCTTTGGTACCGGCAAAGAAAATCCGCTCTTTGGGAATCCCGAGGGCTTTGGCCAAGCGAGCGATGAAGCGGTTGGTTTCCCAATTTCGCAAGGTGATGCTGGCCACCGTGAAGCGGCCTCGCTGGTCCATGCTGAGTTTGGTCGAGAGCTCTTCGACGCGGAAATCCTCGACCCGAGTTTTGACCAATCCACCGATGCCGTCGGCGACGGTGGCGTAACCGGTCAAGCCGATGGCTTCAGCGTGGTGTTGTCCGGAGGCGGACACCGGGGCGTCCTCCTCAGAGGGTGGCGCCGGAGAATTCTGCGGCGATGGAGGCAACCAGCTCGTTGATGACGCTGGCCGGATCTGCCTTGCCCTTGGTTCGAATGTAGAACTCGGGATCATCGAGGTCGGGGTGGCCAGGGAAGTAGTTGGCGTACTCGATTTTGTCGTGGTTGTTCAATCGCTCACGGAGCATCTGAAGGGAGGTGTGACCCTCACCCACAACACGCATACGGAGTTCTTGTCCTTCGCGGAAGAGCACCTTGATTGGCATGGGAACGGTCGGTCGACCTGACGGCTCGCTTTCAAGCCTTCGGGTTGTATTGCCGTGCTTTGCGCGCCGTCTGCCTCTTCGCTTATGAACCGAAGCGCCCGGTGGGGCCTTGATGGAGGTCGAGCGCCTGGAGGCCCTCGCCGACCGTGCGGCACCCGCCTTCGCAAAAGCAGCCCTTCCAATCTTGCTCTTGGCCGGTCTGGTCACGGCCGGTCTGATGGTCTCCTTGGTGACCAGTCCTCCTGCATTTGACACCGACTTGGACCGCTTCGCACCGGACAGCGACGCCCTCGAAGCACACGAGCGCATCCATGCCAACTTCCCCGAAGAGCGCCGCCCAATGTTTGTTCATGCCGTGGCCGACGACGGCGGAAACGTCCTGACCCTCGACCATCTGAAAGCCATGGAAACCGACGAACTTGCGCTTCGCAATGCATCGGCAGAACGGTCGGATGTGGTGGTGGCGTGGGCCACGGCGACAACGGCCCTTCAGGTGGCGCTCGACGAAGAAGCCAACGGGACCGCCTTGTCGAGCATCACCGATTGGCCCGAACTTCTCGCCCTGGTGCTTGACGAGGGGACCACCTGCACCTTGACCGACGACGACGCCTTGTTGGCGTCGGCGACCTTTGCTGCCAACGCGATGCTCTCCGAAGACCTGGACATTGATCCAGTGTGCGCCTTCTTGTCCGATGGGACAGGTGGTGGCGTACCGGTGGCTTCCTCCACCCTCTGGGTGCTCGACATCGACCCCTCGATTGACACCACACAGCGCGAAATTTTGCAAGACCAGTTGCGTCTCGAACTCGCGGCCATCTCCGAAGATTCCCCTCTCACCTACGGGGTGGTCTCCTTGGATCTGATTTCCTACGACATCGATGCCTCGACCTTTGACGGCTTGGCCCTGCTCATTGGGCTGGCCCTGCTTGTCGTGGTCCTCGTTCTTGCCTTCGCCTTCCGCACAGCCCGTGGCGTGGCCTTCCCCTTGACCGGTCTTTCTGTGGCGCTCATCTGGACCTACGGGCTGCTCAATCTGTTTGGAGCCAAGTTCACGGCCCTTGAAGTGGCCGTGGCGCCGCTGGTGCTCGGACTTGGGATTGACTACTCGATTCATCTCCAGCGCGCGTACCTGACCACACGGAAAGAGAACGACGATCCCGCTCACGCGTGGCTGAAGGCTTGCGCCGGGCTCGCCATGCCGTTGGTGCTTGCCGTGGTCACCACCGTGGCTGCGTTCTTGGCCAACGCCGTCTCTCCTTTGCCTCCAATCGCCACCTTTGGTGTGGCTTTGGCGTTGGGCGTCGTGTGCGCATTCCTGGCCTCCACGGTGGTGGTTGGAGCCCTCCACGTCGTCGTCGACGCTCGGCGTCCGAAGCGCGACGCCATCGTGCTGCGCATGCCACGGTTCAGCGAACGTCTCGTGGCGGTTCAGCGCAGCCAGCAACTGAGCATCTTGCTGGTTGCCGTGTTGGTCAGCCTCGCGTCCCTTGTTGGCGCTTTGTCCCTTGAAACCGAGTTTGATTTGACGGATTTCCTCGACGAAGACCTCGAGGTCATGGAGGTCCGTGATGACCTCGAAACGTCCTACGATGCCGCAGGCTGGAAGGTCGTGTATTTGCTCATGGAACCCGAGGACAACCGCTCCACGATTCCAATGGATGCGGTCATGCTGGACCAACTCCGTCTCCTCCATGGTGACCTGAAAGCAAACCATGACGTCGTGGGGACGGACGGCACCAAACCCTCACCCTCCTACGACGGGCCGTATGTGCTGCTTCGTGATGCCGTGTTGAGGAACGCGAGTTTCGGAGAAGATCACAACCTCGCGGTGCTGACCACCGGTGACGTCTACCCGGTCACGTCGAGTCAACCCGTTGACCTCCTCGGGGCCTTCCAAGCCTTGCAAACGAACACCAGCGTGGCCGACCCGTTGACTGGGCTGAGTTGGGCTGACCGCGTCGAGGCGACCGTCGCGATGAACGACGAGGGCGTGACGCACCTTCGCAACGAGATCCGCGTCGAAGCCAGCACATCGGCCGATTCCAGCCGAGTAGTGGCCACCTTTGTGTCCATGGTTGATGGTGTGGAAGGTGAGAACGGGCTTGACGCAGATTTGGACGGATTTGCACAAGTGCACGTAACGGGTGATCTTGTGGTCCTTGAAACGGTCCTGACGGGACTGAGCGTTTCGCAACTTGAGTCGACGGCGATTTCCCTCGCCGTGTCGTTTGTGGTCCTCTTGGTGCTGACCCGCCGGTTGATTCCTGCTTTGGTTGTGCTGTCTCCCGTGGTGTTCTCCACCCTTTGGGTGGTCGGCTCCATGGTCCTGCTCGGGCTGAAGTGGAACGTCATGACCGTGATGGTCACCGCCCTGACGTTGGGCATTGGGATCGATTTCGCAATCCACATGTGGCAACGCATGGAACGGGAGCGTTCTCGCCGCTCAAACCGTGAGGAAGCCATGGTTGCCTCCATGTCCACCACCGGTGTCGCGTTGTTGCTTTCCGCTGCCACCACCGCACTCGGTTTCATCGTCCTGCTCGCATCACCGATGCCCCTCATCCGGGATTTTGGCATGATCACCGCGGTGACGGTGGGCTTCTCGCTCCTCCTTTCGCTGGTGTTGCTACCGGTGCTGATGGACGTGGCCGACGTGGCCAGTTCACGCCAAGATCAAGCCTGAGCGTTTGGTGAGAGCGCGTCCACGATGGCGTCCATGTCCAAGCCCTGGTCGTGGGCCACCAAGGCCAACCCCAACCAGGACGTGCACGGCCGCAGGGCGTGCTGCTTACGTTCCGCACGTCGCTTGACCTCACTCCGGTCCAACCCCGAAGCACGTGCGATGAACCCAACCAATCGAGCCTCGAGCCGAACCCGTGGGTCGTCGCTTTCGTCGTTTTTGGACGCGGGCGTGGGTGGAGCTGCCTTGGTCTCTGCCGGAGCAGCAACGGGGGCAACCGCCTTTGCTGCCGGTTCACCTGGCGGCGTCGCTTCCAACAGCCTCGATGGCCGGGGCATCCACGACAATGGAATCTTGACCTCACTGAGGTCCCTGCTGGGCAAATAGCCGCCTTCGGCGGAGGAAAGCCAACCCGTGTCGATGAGGTGGGCCACCACCCTGTCAGCTTCCTCAATGCCAAGCCAGCCCTGGGCGAAGGCCATCGTGCGGGCCATGTCAGAGGCTTGCATGGGCACGCCTGAACGGAACAGGACCAACAGGGCCCGCTCGACGTCTTCCGCAGCCATCGATAACCAGCAAGGGCGGTCGTCCAAGAACCCGACGGCTCATGCGATGCGCTCGAAGGCGCCGTCGTCGCGGAGCTTCCATCGCCCTGTGCCCTCGCCTTCGTAGTACGTACCTTCCGTGGTGTACTCGTAGTCGCCTCCTCCGGGGAGTTCGGTGTGATCGCCGACCACTGCTCCCGCATCCAACAGCGATGCAGGTTCGTGAACGTGTTCGGTGACCGGGGTGAGCGCGGCCAAGGCAGCTTCTGCGTTCGCCAAATCCACGGTCGCAGAGGCCGGCTTTGTTGGTGGTGCACGGGGGCCACCGGCCACACGTCGGTCAGCACCTGGGGGTCCCTTGGGCTTCGGCTTGGATGGGCCACCCGATGGGCCAGGAAGGGCTGCTTCAAGGTCGTCTTCGGTGTGACCTCGCCGCCTCAAGAGGACCACGGCGAGGGCGAGCACGGCCAATCCACCGCCGCCGACCACCGCTGCTCCCATGCCGCCACCTGCGTTTTGGCCTCGGTAGGTCCAGAGGTTGTCGTCTTCGTCCAATTCGCTGACCTCGTCGTTGGCGTCAACGGTTACGCGCAAGGTCCACTCGCCCTTTGGGACGTTGAAGTTGCCACGGATCAATTCTGACTCATCGGCACCGAGGCCGCTGATTTCGCGCCGGACCACCACGGCCTCCTCCCCGTCGCTTTCGAGCGTGATTTCAACCACGAAGGGTCGGTCAATGGCTTCCGACCGGGCGATGACGGGCGCGGCGACAAGCACATTCGCTCCTTCTGAATCAACATCGCCGTTCAGGGTCACGTCTCCCAGTTCCAAATCAGGGCCTTCGTCGGTTAACGTGGCCACGAACCATGGGTCGCTGGCCGTCAGGTCCGACGCACCCACGAGCGGGCGCCCCGCATCGTCCCGGCCGTTGGCCCAACAGGACAGGCTCGCTTGCGGGTCGAGGTCCGCCGGGTCCCCGACGTTGGAGAAATTGAACACCGCTGTGAAAAGCGTGAGGTCCTCGAAGATGCCCGTAGGTGGCACGGATTGTGTCACTTCGGGCCAAGACCGTTCGGTCGAGGTCACTTGGCAGGTGACGTTGATCGGCCCGTTCCATCCCGTGTCCTCCTCGACGTTGACGCCGACGGTGACCTCGTCGAGGTGGTAACGGGACCACGAGGCTTCTGCGCTCTTGGCCACCAAGAATGGGGGGGTGGCGTCAACGTCCATCGGTGACAACACGATTTGGTGGAGCATGACCGTGTCCTGGGGGTCCCAGACTTCAATCCGGGCGAGCATCAAGCGTCCTCCCGCGGTCGGGGCAGGGATGCCGGTGTCGAGCACACCGTCTTGGATGAGGACCGTACTGCCCCCGTCCCAACGCACAGCGCCGACGTTGCCAAACCATCGGATTCGGAGCCCTCCTTCATACGGCACGCCGCTGGTGCTGTGGTTGACGGTGGCGCTCAAGTTCAGGTGCTCTCCGACGGCAAGGACGCTGTCTGCGTCGATCGGCCCTTGGGTGGCGCCTTCCAAATCTGAGAGGTTTACGCCATCGAAGGTCAGCTCCCTGGCGAAGGTCCACGCCCCGGCAAGCTCGGTGGCGTTCGTGCCGTCGATGTCTTTGGCGACGATTCGGACCGCTCCTTCGATGAGTGAACCGGGCACCAAGGCCCATTCTGGGGCAAAGGCCAGGTCTACCGTCATCACGTCGTTGGACACCGAAGCAGCGCACGCCACCACGGCCGTTCGCCCGTCCAAGTTCTGACACTGTTCGCTGATGACGTCCCAACGGACCCCGAGGTTGACGTCCCCACCGAGTTCAATCCGGAGTTCCTGAACGTCCTCCAGACCGTTGCCGTCGGTCAAGGACACCTGCCATTGAAGGGGCCGGCCGGGCTCGAGGTGTTGTAACGTACCGTCGCTTGGGTTGATGCTCAGAACGTCGACGGTACGCGGGATCCTGGTGGTCCAATTCAGGTGGCCGGATTCAGCCGCCACGTTCGCCACAGGGAGTCCTGCAAGGTCGCTTCCCAGGACCAACACGCGAACGGCTTGATGGTCATCGTTGGCGCTGTCGTCAACGGTGAAGTTGGCGGTCCAGACCGTGCCTGTGTTGGACCACGTCGCGGGCACCTGGACGTATTCCCCGAGGCTTGCGAGCCCGTCGATTTGGCCACCGTTTTGGCCGTCGTCTCTCGCTTCGACCCAGACGCGGAAATCGACGTCAGCGGGATCGAATCCTCCGACTTCTGCGAAGCTGAGGATGACGTTCCGTGCTGCGTTTTGATTCGCATAGGCCGCTTGATTCGGGCTGCTGCCGAGCAGGCTTGGGGCTTGGGCATCGAGGACAAAGGCGGTGCCGTCGTTTTCGAAGAGGAGGGTGGCGTTGGCTTCCGTACGAAGTTCGATGCGGAGGTCAGCAGGCCCGGAGGCATCCGAAGGAAGCACCATCGTCAGTGGGGCCAGGCTCGCGAGGCTGAGGTCGGTCCACGCGGTGGACATGTTGAACCACGTTGAGGCAGGCACGAGTTGACCTGCGGCAAGGTCCTCCACGCTCAGGTGCATGCGTGCTTGGAAGGCGCCGTCAGCCGGTCCGTCGTTTCGACTCGGGAAAGACGCTGAGAGGTCCACGGTCAACACACGGTCTGCGGCCACGACGACGGACGAAGTCGCCATCAGGTCCCGTCCATCGGCGGTGATGGCATCGAGGGTGACCTCGATGTCATCGGTCCACGTCAGCGTCGGGTTGTCCGGTGCAGCGGCGAAGACCAAGGAACCGTCATCGGCCTTGATTTCGAGGTGCATGTCCATTTGATTGAGGTTGACCACGCCCTGGTCCAGGTGAAGGTTCCACGCGAGTTCGGGTGGCGTTTGTTGGACGAGGTGAACGCTGCTGTTTGCGGTGTTGACGACCCGCAGGGCATCCATCGGGCTTGTGAGGGTCCATGTTCCACCGTTTTCCTCTGCCACGATCCGCTGGGTGCGTCCAAAGCCGGCGTCGAGGACCAGTTCCGCGCTGTCCCATTCGGTGTTGACGTCGACCAAGGTGGTCACGTTCAGCGGTTGACCGTAACTTTGCAGCGACGTGCGATCCAGGGCCGTGAACACGGTTTCCTCCATGCCCCAAGCAACGGCATCGAGGTCCGGCAAGGTCCATGCTTCACCCTTTGTTGTGCTCAGTACGACACGGCACTGCATCCAGGGGTGCAAGTCGAGGAATTCTTCCACAGACCGTTCACTGCCGGAAACGCTTGGTTCCGGAATGCTATGGTTGCCGATGGGGTGGTTGTAGCTGAAATTGCCGATCATCGGTTGCCAATCGATGCCGTTGAGCAACAGCGCATCCGGGGCGGTCCGGTACTGCAAGCCGAGGGAGGTTCCCGCAGGCGTGCTGCCGTCGAGGCGAATCCAGCGGAACATGGCATCGCCATGGGCGACGCTTCGGAGGTCGATTGGGGGTGACGTCAACGTTCCTGTGTGCTCGGCGGGGCTGACGTAACGGTTGGACGTGGAGCGGAGTTGCAACCAATTCCAGGACGGATTCCCGGCATCGCCTCCGATGACATAGGTGGCGTTGTTGTACTGCGTCCAGGCCATGCTGTGAACCGCGATGAGCAAGTTCCCCATGTTGCGCCACTCATCGGTGTCCGGTAACCAACCGTAGGTCCGGCGTTGTGCTCCCGTGCTCGAAGCGCCTCCAAACAGCACGATTTCGTCGTGGATGACGGTGGCCCCTGCCCCTGAAATGGCCACGCCCAAATCGGTGTGATTGGACCACGTTCCATTGCTCATGTGCATGCGTTCGGTCGTGTTGGTCAAGTCCCAACTGGCGGTGGGTGGTCCACCACCTGACGATGTCGCCGTGGTCTTGTAGCCACCCATGACGTAGAGGTTGCCGCGGTAATGGGCGGCTGCAGGCAGGACACGTGGTGTCGTGAGGTTCCCTTGCGCGGTCCAGGTGTCGTTGTCGATGTCGTAACTGGAACTGGTGTTCATCGCCATCACGTTCCCCGTCCGGTTCACACCACCGATCACGTACATGACGCCGTTGTGATGCGCATAGCCGGCTTTTCCAACGGCCCTGTCGCCGGGCATTGCGGTTCCAAGGCTCCAGGTGTCCGTCGTGAGGTTGTAGCGTTGCACCAAGCCTGAGGTAAACGAAGGGACCGAGGATTGGCTGTCTTCCATCGGAAGATCGCCCGCGAGCACCAAGGTGTCCCCCCAGCGGGCGCATCCTGCGAAGGATTGTGTGTTCGGCAGAGGATTGGAGGCCACGGTCCACGTGCCGTTGGTGACGTCGTAGATCTCGATCATGCTGGTCTCTTCCTCGTCGTTCCATTGGCTGGACGGATCGATGATGCCACCGACCAACCACAATTCGTTCCGTTCTGGGATGGGGAACAAGCAAGCCGCCATGCGTGGAAACTGAGGTGTTCCTGCTGGCCCGGACCAGGCCACGGAGGGTCGGTCGATGACCACCTCGTTCCCGTCGCTGTCCCAACTGGTGCCGCTGAGGTTCCACCCAGTGCCGTTGAAATCAGCTTGCATGGCGCTTGCGGGCATGGTGAAGGGGGCGGGCGCCTCCAAGGCCGTTTCAACGCCTCCCGAGGTCGGCATCACCATCGCCCATGGCATCGTGAGGAAGAGACCGAGCACAACCAAGGCTTGGAGGGTGGTCTTCGACATTAACGTCGACTTTTGAGGGGGTCATTTAGGCATTCGCGGTGATTGGACGCGCATGTTGATGAGGGGTGGCGTGGGTGCGGGGCCGAAGCCCATGGCCGAGTACATCGCCCGAGACCCTCGCACCGGCAAGCCCATCGAGATGACCACGGTTGTTCAGCGGGCGCAGGTCGAGGAGAACCATCGAGGCGCATGGTCACGTTTGACCCCCGCCCAGGTGCTTGAGCTGGCCACCGGGAGCGTCGATGCCCTCGATCTGATGCTCGACGGAGAGCGTCGTCATTTCACGCGACTTGACGGCGTGGCAGGTTTGGTGATGGCCAAAGGGACCTACGCCGATGCGGCATACCACGCCCTCATCGACGCGTGCATGGACGACGATGCCAAGATCCGGCAAGCGGCTTTGCGGGCCATGCCCGAAGTTGCCCAGCAACGTTCGGACGAGCTGTTCGATCACCTGAGCGTGCTCATCGACGATCCCGAGGACATCGTCCAAGCCGCGGCCAGCGATGCCCTTCGAAGGATGGCGCCGGTGTTCCCATCCGGCGTTGAGGACAGCCTCGTCAACGCCCTCCGCTCCTCGGACTCTCGCTTGTCCAAAGCCGCTTGGGAAGGCCTCCGCGTCATGGGCGAATCCTGGCCATCTGTGGTCTGCGTTCACGTGGACAGCCTGTTGCTCGAGGATTCCGTCGACCTGCGGAAACAAGCCGCAAGGGTGCTTCAGCGGGTCGTGGCACGAGCGGGCCACCAGGGGTGGGATCTGGTCACATGGGCCCTCGCAGACGACGAAGTTGTGGTCCGTCGGGAAGCGGCGAAGTGCCTGCCAAAGTTGGTGAATCCCGCGCCCAAGATGGCCGTCATTCTGGCCGAGAAAGTGCTCTACGACACGGACGCCACGGTGAGAAACCGTGCTCTGAAGGTGCTCGAGCGGGTGGACCTCGGAGGCAGCCGAGCCAAATCCATCGTCCTCGCAGGCACACGGCACGAGATGGTCGACATCCGGCGTGCGTGCGTGGAAATGCTGCATCGCTTCATGGGTGAAGAGGACCAGCGCAGTTTTGCTCAGGACCGGCTCCAAATTGAGCAGGACCCTGGCATCCGTGCGCTCTTGATGGAGATGATCTTCGACCCGGAAATCGACGGCGACGAAGACCAAAAGAACCGCTTCTTGGCCCCGGCCGAACCCGTTCCTCAACTGGACCGGGAAGTGGCGCAAGCGATGGAGCAATCCATCGGTATGCTCGAACCTGAACCCGCGGAACGACCCCCGCCTGCATCGGTGGACGAGGCCGAACCCGTGGAAGACGGTGGCCAACACCGTTAAAGGAGGCCCACCGGTCGCCCAAACGTTCAGGTGTAGTCATGGATGACGTCACGTACGATGACAAGGCCGAGCAGTTCGAGCGCATGTGGGACGGTATAACCCCCAAGGGCATCAACCGAAACAAGGCCCTGAAATTCCGTCAGTACATCCTCGAGCACGTCCGCCAGACCAAGCGCCCCCTCACCCGTGAGAACGCGCGCAAGTACTGGATGGGCCAGCTCCAGCAGGAGATCAAGGACGCCGAGTCCTTCTGAGACGCGCGAGGGTCGCCGCCGTTCCGGTGGCCCGTAGAACCAAGGAACGGAGGCGAACACGATGTTCACGACGACGCGATTCAACGCATGGGACCTTCCCGACACCGTCCAAGCCGCCATCGATGGCCTTGGGTGGGAGTTTGCCACCGAAGTTCAACGCGACACCATTCCTCTTGCTCGCCTTGGGCGTGACGTGATTGGGCAAGCCCGAACCGGGTCCGGAAAAACCGCGGCATTTGGCCTTCCGATGATCGAGCGTGCCACACCCGGTGCCGGTCTCCAAGCCTTGGTCCTCGCCCCCACCCGGGAACTTGCGGTGCAGGTCGCCGAAGAGCTCGATTCCCTTCAGGGCAAAACGGGGCTTCGCATGCAAACCGTGTACGGTGGTACGGACATCGAAAAGCAAGCCAAGCAACTCGACGCTGGCGTTGACGTCATCGTCGGCACACCGGGCCGTGTCATGGACATGTCCGAACGTGGGCACATCGACTTGACCAAGCCGGGGATGTTCATCCTCGACGAAGCAGACCGCATGCTCGACATGGGTTTCTTCCCCGACATCCTTTGGGTGTTGGAGCGGATGACCGCCCGTGAGCAAACCCTGCTCTTCTCGGCCACCTTCCCTCAAGAGATCGTCAACGCCGCTTCCGAGTTCATGCGCGACCCTGAATTCGTGCAGGCCAACGAAGACGAAATCGATCTGCCGGACGTGCGCATGCTGCTCGTCCACGTGGGTCGTTCCAACAAACTCTGGGCCACGGCCCGCGTGTTGGCCCACCTCGAAGAGGACGGTCAAGCCATCATCTTCGCTAACACGAAGCGCATGGTTGACCTTCTTGTGACCCGGCTCGCCAAGGCCAAATTCGACGTCGAAGGCCTCCACGGCGACCTCTCGCAAAACCAGCGTGAGCGCATCCTTGGTCGCTTCCGAGATGGCGACGTTCGCATCATCGTCGCGACCGACGTCGCTGCACGTGGCATTGACGTGGACACCGTGACGCGCGTGATCAACTACGACGTGCCCAACGACATGGACGCCTTCATTCACCGCATTGGACGCACGGGTCGCATCGGTCGATCCGGAGAGGCATGGACCTTGGTGGACCGTACCTCCGGGCAACAGATGCAAAACATCGTGGCCACGTACGACCTTCCCGTCGAAGACGCGGACGCTCCGGACCTTCCCGAAGGCATGGAGCGCGACCCTGTTCAATTTCGAGAGGACCTTTCCGACGCCGCCGACCCCTTCGGCTTCGTCACCCTTCGGGTCAGCATCCCCTCCGCAGAAGGACTGTCCAAGGCCGCCCTCACCGATTGGCTCGTGGCCACGTTGTCGTGTGACCCGCTGGCCGTCGGAAGCATCGTCCAAGCTGAGGCCCACCTCGACCTTGGCATGCACAGCAGCGTTGCGGCCAAGGCCATGAAGGCGCTCAGCAAGGAAGGCGTGGCGGGTTTGACCCGAACGGCTGAACTGGTGCTCTGAGGTTCATTCCTCTTCACGTACGGCCTCACGCAAGGCCTGACGTTCGTCCTCATCGAGCATGCTTGGCCAGCGTCCGTCGGCGAGCGGTCGCTCGAAGATCAACGCACTTACCGCGAAACTGAGCAAGCCGAGGCTGGCCACCGACCACGCGCCGTCAATGGCATCGTTCCAGGTGTTTTCTGCGTCTGCACAACGTTGGCTGATCAGTTCGCTGAAGGCACACATTTCCGCGGTCGCACGTGCCTCAAGGGCGACCGGATCGTTGCGGACCATGTAGGTCGCCGTCAAGAAGAGGATCAAGGCCAACGCGACGCCCATCACGGGTTGCTTCCATGCAGGGCGATGCTCGGACCACGTCCAGGCCTTGCGGGGCGTGATGCGCCATCGGTCGCTGCCGGCCATGCTGCGGTCCTTCACCCGGCGAGGTCCCCCCACCCACGTGAACCATGCCAACCACAAGCCGATGAGGACCACAAGGAAGCCCCATTCGTACACGTTGCGGTGAAAGGCCCACATGTCGTTCAGGCACGCCGGATCGTTGGGTGCTTCCAAGCATCCACCAAGTGCGATGGGATAGAACGCGACCAAACGGGTGAGGTTGAGGATGAAAACCAACGCACATCCGACGGCCACGGCGCGAAGCCGATCCCGCTGAGGCACGTCGTCGGTGATGAGGATGAGGGTGGAGAGGAAAATCATCTCGTGCACACCCGCGCATTCGTCTGAGACGTAGAGGCCGACGCTGTCGAAAGCACCAGGGAAACTGCTGTGATGGAAATCGATGCGCGTCGTCCAACCGTTGTGTTGGCTCAGGCTGACCGCGTCCGCGCCCCAAATCCACTCCGTGATGCCGTGCCACAACCACGCCTCCACCACCTGCAAGGGTGCCAGGGTGTCCGAAGGCTCGGTCAGGAACCAGTAGAACGCCTCGACAAGAAGCAAAGCGAGCGGATACTTGCCATACCGCAGGCCAAGCGCTGCCACCTCGGACCAGGACATGTCGTCCTCGGCCTTCGCCGTCGCTGCCACAGCCCCACCTTTCGCTGCTGCCTCATAGGGGCGTCGGTCGCAATGCTTCAAGGCACCCCGGCCCTCCGGTCCACCATGGAAGGCGGGGTGCAAGCGCTCGCCCCCAGCCACCGTCTGGACGTCAGAGGTTACCGGTGCCCGATCCCGGTGGGCGAGACCCGTCAGGCCTTGGCTGACTTGGAGCCGGGCAACGTTTTGGAAGTCAGGTTCGACGACCCTGAGGCGTTGGAAGACCTTCCTCCAATGCTGGCTCGACACGGCCACCGCATGCTTTCGGTGGAAGAGGTTGCAGGTGACTGGCGCATGTGCATCGAGGTGGTCAAGTGAGCACCGACGACGTCCCAAGCGTGGCCACCTTGCCCACGCCGTACGGTGCGTTTCGCATCGAGGTGGTCAAGGACGAAGGCGGATTGGAACACGTCGCCCTTTCGATGGGCGATTTGAGCGGTCCCGACCCGGTGCTGGTGCGGCTCCATTCAGAATGTTTGACCGGCGATGCTTTTGGTTCGCTGCGTTGCGACTGTGGCCCACAACTCAACGCCGCCCTCGCGGCGGTGGCCCAACGAGGATGGGGCTGCGTGTTGTACCTCCGCCAGGAAGGTCGAGGCATCGGGCTCCACGCCAAAATTCAGGCCTACCATCTGCAAGACCAAGGTGCAGACACCCTTGATGCGAACCTGATGCTTGGGCACCCGGCCGACGGACGGGATTACACCATGGCCGCGAAGATGCTGACTTCCCTCGGCGTCGGTCAGGTTTCGTTGCTGACCAACAACCCCGACAAGGTCGAACAACTGCGTTCCTATGGCATTGATGTGGTCGAACGGATCCCCCTCGTCGCTGGCGTTGGCGAGGACAACAGGGACTACCTCCGTACCAAGGCAGAGCGCATGGGTCACGAACTTGAGGGCGACGATCTCGCCTGAACGTCTGACAGCCGGGTCACCTTTCAGTCGGGGTGAAATTTCACCGCAACGACCTTGATGAAACCGCCCGTGGGGAGGGCAAGGGTCGCACATGGACATTGAGACCGCAGCAAACATTGGCGAAGCCGTGAGCGGCATCGCCATTTTGTTCACCCTGCTGTTCAGCCTGCGGCAGGTCAAGTTCTGGAACGAGAACCGTCGCTATGAGATCGGTCGTGACCTGGCGGCTCACCTCAACAATCCGATGATCCACCGTGGTTTTGCCGTCACCACGAACAAACTTCACGAGGAATTGAGCCTCGAGGAATTGGTGGGGCTGACCCGTGAAGAAAAGGACGCCATGAACGCCACGATGATTGGCATGAACAACATCGGTCTTCTCGCCAAGCACGGTCACCTTTCGCTGGATTTGGTCGAAGCTTTTTGCGGCTATTACGTTCGGATCTTTGGGCCACGATGGCGCCGTGCCGTTGAGGTTCATGCCCAAGCCATGCAGCAAGTTGAATCGGTCAGCACCGTATGGAATGGGCTGTACTGGTTGATGGACACCCTCGAAGGTGACCGTGACGAACCCTGACACGCTGAATGAGCGGCCCCCCACGGCTCGTGCGTGGTGAAGGCTAAACCTCGCGTGCCGAACCCGTTGGCATGGAGGTGGACCTCATCCTCGGTCTGGCTGCGGCCGGCACAATGCTGGGCG
>DUHJ01000068.1 GCA_013330925.1 Candidatus Poseidoniaceae archaeon
CTGAATTCGTCTGGGCCTTGACGGCGACGTTCGCCTGCTTTGCCGTCATCTTGTTGCCTGCCTTCGCCATTTATGCCGTTTCACGCAGGCGAGAGCGTGCAGATGAAGCGAAGTTGGCCGAAGCCGAGGCCATGGATTCCACCTCAACACCTGAAGCAGATTCGGACACCATCGGGGTTCAGGACGCGACGTGAATCGCCGCGCCCGATAAATAGGTCAGCGATGTTCTCGGAACATGCGCCAAACGTCGGTGGCCATTGCGCTCCTCTGCATGCTCTTGGCGAGCACGTCACCCTTGGCCCTCGCAACGCAGGGCAGGTCCAACGGTGTTGACCTTGCCGTGGACGACGTGTCGTTCACCTACACCACGTCGGCCGACGAAGGAAAATATCGCATGTTCTCGTCGAACCATCCAATCCCTGGGTTCAACCGCCCGGCAAGCCTCTTCGTGATCGACGCCATGGTCAACGTGCCCATCGACGTGGAGGTCACCGTGCAGAATTTGGGTTCCGTGGCTTCATCGTTGACGGACGTGAGGTTGCTGTTGTTGCATGACGAGTATCAACGCTTTGAAATCGCCAACCTGACCGAACCTCTGAACAGCATTTCAGCATCATCAAGCGGAATCGTGACGTTTCAATTCACGCCCACGTACGCGGGAAATCACAGCATGAGGATCGAAATCATGTCGGCCACACCGGACGACAATCCGAACAATGACGTCGGAAACAGGCGAATGACGGTCGGTGCCTTCTACTGGAATTGCGATACTTTGCAACTTTGGTCCACCACTGGAGAATGGCGCCTGAACAGCGATACATCGATTTCGATGGGTTCCGCGTGCCACGTCGGTAACGGCGACACGTCCACCTACAGTCCAAACACGATTTCGCGTCTGACCACCCCTCCGCTCAACCTTGCCGACGGATTGAGTTCTGGCACCCGAACCATGGGATTGAGTTTCTTTTACACGGGCAGCGTGATCAGTCCAGACAGGTTTTCCGTTGAAGCAAAAACCGCCACGGGCACGTGGGAGGAGTTGACCGGCTTGGCGGCAACCGTCGATCAGGATTTCCTTACCGACGGGGCCAATTGGAACACCTTCTCGATTTCCTCGGGTGGCTACGCCAGTCCCTTGGTGCCGATTGCACCGGACCGGCACCTCCACGCCAACTCTGCATTGCGCTGGACCCTAACCACCGATTCGAGCGTCGAAGACATCGGTTTCTGGATGGACGAAGTGGTGATGGTCTACGATCAGGCCGCACGTGTCGAAGCCTACGCGGTCAGCGTCCAAGGACGAGGCACGACGGGTGCAGTACCTGGCGCTTGGGGAAGCGTTGACCTCCGAATCGTCAACGACGGCAACATTTCAACGAACATTGTACCCGGGCTAGAGGGACTGCCTGAGGGTTGGGACACCTACACGACCTTTGACGACGGGTCATCGGTTCCCAGCACCGGATTCAACCTGCTCCCGGGCACATCACGAGACATCTCGGTCCGGCTCAAACCCGATGAAAACGCGTCGGTCGGTCTGGTGCCGATGACCTTCAACGGAAGCACCGACCACGACGACGTACACGCCACGGGTCCGATGAGTTTCACCGTCCTTGCGGACCGTGTGCCTGTGCTGGTGGAACCCAGCGACAGGCCATCATGTCCCGCACAACAGTCCTGTCCCTTCATGGTGGAATTGAGGAACGAAGGTGGAGCCTCTGACGTCTTCGATCTTGACGTTGACACGTCCACGTTGCCTGCGGGGTGGAACGTGGATTTCGCTTGGTCTCAACCAAACAGCGTGCTGGTACGTCCAGGCGAATCATCGGAGATCAACCTCCTTCTCACGGTCCCCCAGAACGCTCAACCAGACACGGTGCAGACGGCCAGCCTCTCCGCCACCGCACAGAACGACAGCACGCGTGTGTCCACCCTCGAACTGGACGTCTCAGCATCCATGGTGTCGGACATTGGATTTACGGTCATCAATGCATTTTCACCGGTCCGGGGTGGCGAGCATTCAGTTCTCGTCGTCGAGTTGGAAAATTTGGCTGAACGCCCAGACATCCTCGCATTGGACGCTGAGTTCGCTACGGATGCCGATGGCTGGTCCATCGAATCCATCAGCAGGACACAAGCGGTCATGACGGCCGGTTCAACCGTCAGCGTGACCATCGAAGTGTCCGCACCTGATGATGTGATGGCGGGTGAACTTGCGCCCAACGTGCGCCTGTTGCTGGCGTCTGAACGAAGCGGGATGGATTTGGTCTCACCATGGTGGTCCGGACCCGTCGTTGTTGAGGTCCGTGAGGGAAGCATGACCAGCAACGCGAGCTTGTTGCGCGTGATGCCCGGCGTACCGTTGGCGATGCCCGTCTCGGTGAGCAACGCTGGAAACATCGATTTGAACCTCCAATTTCACGTGGATGGACTCCCGGAATCATGGAGCACATGGTGGCGGCTCTCAGACGTGAACGTGAGCCTCCCTCTCAATGTACCAGTCAACGCGACACTTGCTCAACCCGTGTCTCTTGAGTTGATGTTCTTGGCTCCATCCAACGCACCTGCAGGCGTCCCGATCGAGATGAGCCTACGAAGCATGGACGGTGATGAGGAACTGGACCTACACCCATTCGAAGTGGTGGTGGAACCTGTACGAAAGCCAGGTTTGACGTTGGAGCGGGCGACCTCCACGGTACGCTCTGGTGGAACGGTGTCGTTCAACGGTACCGTGCTGAATTTAGGAAACGCACCTGACCCATCGGTGTACATTGAAGTTCGGATCCAATCCACTCAGGATCTCTCCGACATGGTGACGTTCTTCAACATCGATGGAGGTGCAGGTCTCGCCTTGGACGAATCCCATACGATTGGACTTGGCACAGGCATCGAGCGTGTCTTCCGTCTCGACGTGAATGTTCCAGAATCCGCGCCCCTCGGAACCCGAATTGTTGTCGAAGTGACCGTACATGGCGGTCTGGATGAGGAAAATCGACCGTACACGATTGAGATGAGTCACCTCATTGAGGTCGATCAACGCCGGGACGTCAGCAGCGATTGGACGACTTCTCCAACCACCCTGAGCGACGGTGTTCCCCATGAAATCTCGCTGAATTTTGCGTCTTCTTCTTCCTTCGAAGAGAACCTTACGGTCACCTTTGAGCACCCTGAATCTTGGGCGGTCGTGTGCGATGGCATCGGCGCCCTGCAGGCGGGCACAAGCACGAACGTGATCCTTGAACCGGGTCACATCGTCACCGTTGAACGGAAGTTGGGCTGCAGTGTCCTGCGGAACGGTGGTCCGGCGAGTGGAGATTTGTCGGTGCTTGTCCAAACGGCAGAAGGTACCACGGTTCGTGAGGACGTTCAGCCGTTGTCGTGGTCCATACCCGTCGATCAAGACGGCATGAGCGGTCAAGCGATGGCGTTTGGAGGCGGCATCATCTTGCTGATCGTTGCCATTGGGACGGTGCTCATCTTGCGAAGACCATCGGACGAGGACCTGGGAGCCGAAGCGGGTGAAGCTTCAAAGCCTCAAGAAGGACCACCAATCACGAACTCTGTGGTACAGACCACAACGACCGAGGCTCCGGTGGCCGGACCACCCGTATCCGCTCCCACAGGACCAACGCTCCCCGAGAACGGCCTACCAGACGGGTGGACCATGGAACAATGGCAACATTACGGCCAACAATGGTTGGAGCAGCAAAGCGCCTCGCAGCAGTGAGGGGGCCACGACGATGGCCGAAGAAGCAACGTGGGCGTTGTTGATGGCGGCCGTAGGAATCTTTGGTGCCCTCACGTGGTTGTTGGACAGAATGCAGCGACCCCGGGCATACGTGCGGTGGTCCGCCGCCGCCGGCATCCTTTCGATGCTCGCCTTGCTGTACTGGACGTGGAAGCCATGACCGTTGCCGTTGATGTGCCTGAAGAGCATCCGTTGCGGGCGTATCGACCTGTGCGGATGCCGGTATGGTGGGGGTGGCGCGGTGAAGTCGGAAAACGCTGCACATCGCCCGTCCATACAGGTCGGCTGGTCGTGCTCCGGATCGAGAAACAATTCACCAGATTCGAACGTCTGCTGGCGAAGTTGTTTCGGGCGCCGGGGGAAGTGCGACGCCCGTTGGATGCCATGAACAGCCTCATTTGGGAATTGTCCGACGGAACACACGATTTCCAAACCATCGTCAACCATCTGAACGATGCGTATCAGGAGGAAGCAACGCCAGTGATCGAGCGAAGCACTGCAGCCATCCGAGGTTTTGTGGCCCTTGGGGTCATGAAACTCGTCCCTGATGGGGCAGACATCGGATGGTCGACGGAACCTGGTCGTGTTCCAGAAAATCAGGACTTGGAAGCCAGGGATCCTGACGTCGATCAGTGGTCGTAGGCCTGCCAGGCGACGCGGAAACCATACCCGTCGCGGGCGGAAGATGGGGGGGCCTTGTGTCTGGACGCGCACCTTGTGGAATCAGATTCCATGTACCACGCCCCACCACGAAGCACGCCACGTTCCGATTCAACCGCAACGGGTGCCTGAACGGAATGCCGGTCGTCAAGTGGAGCGACAAATCCGTCAGCACACCATTCGGCCACGTTGCCCGCCATGTCTTGGAGCCCCCAAGGGTTGGCGTCTTTCTGCCCGACTTCACGCGTCACGCCTCCAGCGTTTCCGGCATGCCAGCCGTATCCGTCAAGATCGGTGTCGGCGTTTCCGAACCACCATCGTCCTTGGGTGCCTGCCCTTGCCGCATACTCCCATTCCGCTTCGCTTGGTAGCCGGTAGAGGCCTCGGACGTCAGCCAGTCGACCGTCCGTCTGCTCGTTCAAACGTGTCAGGTACAATTCGACATCGTCGCGAGATACGGATTCCACGGGTCTGAGACCAGCGGTCCAACCGTCCTTGAATTTCGAGGGATTCTCGCCCATCACCAATTCCCATTGCTGTTGAGTCACAGGCCGAGCGCTGAGTGCGAATGAATCGCGAATCTCGCATTCGATTTGCGGGCCTTCATCACGACGGCCTTGCGAAGGTGAACAGCCACGCAGGAAGGTCCCCGGGGAAAGATGGAGGAAGAACAGACCGTTTGGTCCAGCCACTTCCGCCATACCCCCTGATTGGGCCATGATTGAGGAACCCTCCGATTCAACCACAAAGCAAGAATCCTTATCCTCGGAACGAACAGCCAAGGTTCGATGACGGTCGCAGATGCGGTTCCCGAAGCCCCAGACGTCTCCGAACTTCTGCGTGAAGGAGAAGCCCTCTCCCGTAGCCGAGATTACGCCGAAGCGTTGGACCGCTTCAATCGAGCCATTGCCATGGATCCTTCAAGTTCCATGGCCTGGTACGACCGTGGCGTGCTTCTTGAAGGACAACGTGACGCAAAAGGCGCCAAACAGTCGTTCACCATTTGTCTTGACCTCGAACCAGACCACGCTCCTGCCACCGCAAACCTCGCCGTGTTGCTCGAACGCATGGGCGACACCGATGGAGCCGGGGCCATGGCCACAAGGGCCCTGACGCATTACCCTGACCACCCAGAATTGCTTGACATTCGACGCCGTTGCCTTAGCGGCCAATCCATTCAACCGGATTTGCCCGCCGAACGTCCAACCCCAACGGCCACGTGGGAAGACGAGCATTTGACCAAAGCCATGGACAAGGCCGGTGTCTCCGATGCGCAAGCCGTCTTGGAAGAATCCACACACCATGACACCGACGGCGACGGGCGACTCGACCAAGATGAACTCGAGCGGGCCGCCTCCGTTGTGGCCGCCCAACAACAGGTCCAGGACGCCATGGTCGAAGAAGAGCCGATGCCTGAACCCTCAGCAACACCGGAGCCAGCGCCCCATGAAGCGGCCGAATCCAGTTCGGAGACTCCGCTCGGCGATTTGGTCCAACAGGCACGAGATGAGCTCGATGCTGGCCACCCGAAGGCGGCCATTGGGCTCCTGCGGGATCGTCTGCGCACCGACGGTGCAGAGGACATCGACGCATGGCTGACCGCAGCCACCGCGATGCATCGCCTCAATTTGGAGGACCATGCTTTGGGTGCTGCCCAACACAGCCTTCGCATCGACGATCAACGCCACGAAGCCTGGAGTTTGGTGGGTGATGTTCATGCCGCCAAGGGTGAGCATCAAGCCGCGATTGACGCCTACACCAACGCCATTGAATTCGGGGCGGGCGACGACGTCAACAACAGGCGTTGGGTGTTGCTCACGAAAGACGGGCATCCAGAGCTCTGGTACGAGGAAGCCATGACGAAATTGGGGCCAGAGGCCGACCTCGGGGACCGGATGGCGTTGGCCTCGTGGATGCTCCACCTCGGTGAGGGCGAGGTCACGGCCTTGGAACATCTCCCAGATCAACCACCAACGCTTCCAGAAGCACCAGAAATTGGAAGCCGTGTTTTGCTCTTGCTGGCCAACGATGCGCCCCGCCTACGAGCCAGAGCTCACAGCTTGCAACTTCAACATCTCGAAGCCATTGGCCTATGGAAGGCAGAAGTCACGAACGATGCAACGGACGGCTCTGCGTGGACCGGGATGGCCAAGGCCCTTGAGGCCGCAGGGGAGTTGGAAAAGGCCGCGAAATGCCACGAACGTGCGAGGCAAACATTGGGTCAACACAGCGATGAAACTCCTGCACCAGCACCTGCTGTCGTCGACCCGGCCTCTGAGCCGGTTGTAACGGAGGTTCCAACACCAGCACCGGCGTTTGAGCTGCCTCAAGAGAACGAACCGGAACCGGTCGATTTGGCCGCGTCCTTGCTGATGCCCATTGAGGTCCCAAGCATGCCTGCTGAGGTTCAAGCACAGAACGTCGAAGTCGACCTTGCGGCTGCCGCACTTGAGGCCACATCCAACATCGCGGCACCCGTTCGCACCACGACGCCAGAACAGGACGCCCAACAAGGAAGAGAATGGTTCAACCGCGGCACGCAATTGCTTGAAGACAAGAAGTTCCGAGAAGCCTTGTCCTGCTTTGACAAGTCCCTCAGCCTGCTATCGGACGATGAAGAGAAGGTCATTCTTGTGCTGAACGCCCGTGGGAACTGCTACTACTACATGGAAGACTATCCAAAATGCGTTGATGCGTACTACCAAGCGATGATGATCCGTCCTGCCCAGGTGCGCGGTCAAACCCTCTACAACATGGGTGTCGCCTACGCTGAAATGGAACGGTACAATGACGCCATCAAGTGCTTCGAACAAGGTGAATCCCGTGGCTTGACCCAGGAAGAAGTCGCACTCGCAAAAGAACAAATTCGCCGCTGTAAAATTCTGAGGAAAGAGCAAGAGAAGCGGCAATCGAAGCGCCGCTGACGCCACAGGTTGATGAACGAGGACCTGCTCCGAGGACCATGGACTGCGGTACGTGTGAGTCGGCTCCCGCCACTCCGATTGAA
>DUHJ01000098.1 GCA_013330925.1 Candidatus Poseidoniaceae archaeon
TCGCCAGTTCGATTCTGGCCGAGCCCACCTGCACCTTCCAACGATAGCCTCAAGCATGGCACGTGGCCACGCACAGGCATGGACCTCCGTGCGTTGACGCTGGTCGTCCTCATGCTGATGACGCCCCTTTCAGGGTGCTTTGCCCCAGAGGAAAACGCGGAGGTGGACCCTGTCCTTTCCGTGGCAGGAATCGACGGTGCAAACGGGACCCTGCAGGTCGAGCGTGGCATGTACCACACCCTTGGCATCGAGAGCAACGTGCCCTTCACCGTCACGCCTGGAGCGTCCATGTTCCTGCAAGACAACGGCGGCACCCATCGTGTCGGGGCGTTGACCTACCCTGCGAGCACGACGAACGTCACCTTCCTCGTGCTCGACAGCGAAGCAGAGGGATCCAACATGAGCGTCATGGCCGGGGACCAATCCGTCTTCCTCGACGTGGCCTTTGTCGACGCCTCGACGATGATGCTCGTGGACGGTGAGCGCGCGTACGAGACCATCGACATGCTCACCAGCGAATACAACAACCGGTGGTGCGCCTCCGCAGGACCCGGCGGCGTCAACCACGACGGGGGCTCGAGTTACGAGGCCGCGGCCGAAGCCATGGCCCTGAAGATGTGGGACTTCGGCTTCGACCACGTGGAAGTGACCCGCTACCCCGATGACCCCGACCAGCTCAATGTGGTCGGTTACAATTGGGGCAACGTCAACCCAGACGAGTACATCGTCATCGGCGGTCACTTCGACATCGCTTACGCCTTCACCCCGCCCAGCGGCGGCACCAACGAGGGTGCCAACGACGACACCTCTGGATCGACGGTGTCCCTTGAGATGGGCCAAGCCTTGGCCCAAATGGAATTTGACCACACCGTCGTGCAGGCCCTGTGGGCCTGCGAAGAAGAGGGCCTCCTCGGTTCCCTTGCCTACGTCGCGAACCTTCCAGAAAACGTGTCCGTTCGCGCGTACATGAATTTCGACATGGTGGCCCTGAACTACCCGATTGTGCCCCTGACGGAGCCCATCATGGACCCATTGACGGGCGACATCTTCGAACCGACGAAGTACGACTGGACCATCAGCATCGCCGGAGCGAGTCAGGGCAACATGGAACGCATGATGGACATGGTCACGGCCACCATCGAGGACGACTTGGCCTACTCGCCCACGGAAGGCAACCCGATCACTTGGCAGATTGCAGAATCTTGCGCTTCCGACCACTGTGCCTTCTTCAGTGCCGGTTATCCGACCTTCAATTTCTTCAGTCCTGGTGGGGACATCAGCTTTTGGCAGGAATGGCACTCGCCCTCGGACACGCTCGAATTCATGACGGCGAAGGCAGGCGGTCCTGCCGGCATGGCCAGCGGTTTCAACAGCCTCGTCTGGTCGTCCATGGACCTCTTCATCCGTGTGGACAACGCGGAAAACTTCCACGGCAATTGGAAGGAATAAGGCCGCTCAGAGCAGATGCTCAAGGGAATCAATCAGGCGTTCATACACCGGGAATGGAACCTTTCCCAAACGCTCTCTAAACGCCTTTTCATGCACGGTTTGGACGTTCAACGGGGACAGGATGCTCTGTTCACGCAGTCCCGTTTGGCGGCTTGATGGGAGCTGTTCACCCGTATGCGAGCCGAGCTTGCTCGAAATCGGGACGACCAGCCACTCTTTTCCCCGCTTGCGGATCAACGCAACCATGCGACCCTTCATGGAGTCGCTGTTGTCGTTTTGGAGCCGAATTCCACCGCTGACCACGATGTCGCGTGGGCGGTAAGTGAACGCTCCGTTCGTCGACACGGCGGACAATCCCAATGACCTCACTTAAACCGAGGACCTTAGGCTTGAAGTGGAAGCAAGGTGTGGAAAAGGCATGGGGGTCCTCGACCAAGCGGATTGGGCCACCTTCAAACGTGCCGAGACGTGGAAAGCGCTCGGCATCGCGGCCGTCCTGTTCGGGACCATCGCCTTTGCATCCCTGTCCCTGTTCGGAAGTTTGGACGCCTTGTTCCAATCCGATGCAGAGCCTGAACCGGTGCCCGACGTCATCTTTCAATCCGTGAACCGCACGGGCATCGAGGACAGCATCGCCAACGAAACCGGGTGGTTGCACCTCAGTGACCTTCGTGGTGACGTGATCATCCTCGATTTCATGGCCCATGATTGTTCGAACTGCCACAAGGTGCAAGCCCACCTTGAGGCGGAAATGCAGGGATGGAAGGACCTTGCAGCAGCCAACGGCGTCGGCTTTCACATCATCGCGTACGGTGCATGGTACAACGAAGACCTCGCCTACCTCAACACCAGCGGGGGCGCCTACACCGTGCCCACCTACCCCACCGGCATCGGTTCGCCCGATGCCGCCGTGCTGCCCAACGGCACCGCCGACCCAGTGCGCCTGTTCACGGCTTCAGGCACCGGGTCGATTCCGGTGGTCGTCATCATCGACGAATCCGGGTACATCGTGCACCGGCAAAACACGGGCACCCCAACCGACGGCTGGGGAGGCTTCGATGCGGCCGTCGAGCAAGTCATCGTGGACGGTGGCAGCACGATGGTCGATGAACGCATTGCGTGGACTGAACCCGAGACGTCCCTCACGGCGGTGTTCGTGCTTGGTGCCCTGCTGTCCATCCTGGTGTATTTCTCGCCCTGTGCCTTCCCGGTCCTTCCCGGTTTCATCTCCTACTACCTCTCGCTCGGTGCGCGTGAAGACGAATTGATCGCCGAAGAGAAACTCAAGTCGCGGATGCCCAATTCGGCCGTCATTGGCCTTTTGGCCGGCCTTGGCATGCTGACCTTCTTCCTCATCATTGGCCTGGTCGCTGCCGTGATGGGCGAGGCCTTTGCCCGCTCTGGATTGATTCACTACATCGCCATCGCCGTG
>DUHJ01000112.1 GCA_013330925.1 Candidatus Poseidoniaceae archaeon
AATACGACGACCCCATGCAATCCCTGCATTGGAACCTGACCAAAGGGGCACCCGCCAGCGGCCAAGGCGACTGGACAAACCTCTCTTGGGACCCGCAAGTCGACTGGGCGCAGATCCCTACCCTGAGCAACCCTGACATCTTCCTTGGGGGCAACACGTGGTACTACGGCCTTCTCTTCCACTCCGACAGCAGCGGCGCCGGTGAAGGCATGCACGTGGATGATTTCATTCAATTCGGCATCAGCAAGGTGGACGAATTCACCCTCGATATGGATTGCAACAACCCAGAAAGCGGTTTTGCCTCGCCTCCGAACGGGCTCTTGGTGCTCAAGTGCGACGTGACGAACAACGGGTACAAACCCGCTCCTGTTCGCGTCTTCACCGAGGTCAGCAACGCTTCATGGATGAGCCCATACCTTCAGATCCGCATCGACGCGGACTTGAATCCCAACGACCATGACAACAACGTCATTCTCCAGAATTTTGACGCTGGAATGACCACTTCCGTGTGGCTGAACCTGTCCATCCCTCCAGGGGCTGACGTTCAGCAACAGGACTGGAACGTGACCTTCTACGACCACAGCAACGGCGACATGAAGGGAATGCTGAACATCCCCGTCGGCGTCACCGAGCAGCACAGCGTTCAATTGGACAGCAGCACCGGTTTGGTCGCGGACAATTTGCTCCCCGACGAATCGGGCATCGTGCCCTTCCGTCTGCAAAACACCGGCAACCGTGAGGCCAACTACCGCTTGAGTTCGGTGTTTTCTGAGTCCGGCTGGGAAGGTGTGGTCGAAAACGACACAGGCGTGCCTGTGCAAATGCCAATCCCTCTCAGCAAGGGTGAGTCCATGGACTTGCAACTGAACGTGTCCGCCTACGAACTTGCCGCACCTGGGACCGTCTCATTCAACCTGCGGGCCACCTGTCCAACGTGCAGCGGCGCCCTGTTTGGCACCGACGTGTTGGTGCGAAACATCGAGGTTCCAGTGTTGCGCTCCCTCAATTTCTACGCCGACACCTACGAGATCAGCGGCCCCTCCAACGGTCAGGCCACGGTCGTTCCCTTGACGCTGTTCAACACCGGCAACGCCGAGGAACAGTACAACTTGGAATTGCAGCAGTCCAACTGGCGTTTGCAGGCAGAACTCCTTTCCGAGCAAACCCCCGTCTTGGACCCGTGGGATGGAGAAGCCAACATCGCCCTTCGCTTTGCCATGCCCCTCGGTCTTGAACCCGGTCTGTACACCGCCACCGTCGTGGCACGCAACGTCAACGACAACACCGTTGGACAATCGCTTCAGATTCAGGTTGAGGTTCTCGACACCGCGGCGGTGACCGTTCTCGACGAGGACGCGGACCAGTCCTACATTCCCGGTGATCCTCCACAATCCATGGAGTTCGAGGTGCGGAACGACGGCAACAAAGCCGACCGATTCAACATCAGCCTCGTGGTGCCAGAGGGGATGATTGCCGAGGCCGGTTGGCAGGTCAGTCCCTGGATTGAGCCAGGGGCATCTGAAAACGTCAGCGTCAGCTTCTCCTTCATCGCCGGCACGGAGGGCGAACTGCAACTGGGCGTCACCGCTACCTCGCAAAATGACCCGTCCATTTCCGACACTGGAAACGCGCTGTACCGCGTCGGTTCCCAGAACTGGTTGAGGATCCCCTCTGTGATTCCTCTTGAGATCGACACGGCGGATGCAGACCACTTCATGGAACTCACCGTGCGGAACCAGTACACCACGGCCCAAGCCGTGGCGATGGAACTTGACGCCGGCGATGCCGGGAGTTACATGCAAGTGCGGATCAACTCGCAAGACCGGAACTTTGTCCTGCAGGTTGGGGAAGAGCGCAAGGTCTCCGTCGAACTGATCATCTCGGAGACGACCTTGCTGAACCTCGATGAGGACCGCAAGACGGTCAACTTCACGGTCTGGGCTCGTTCGGAAACCGTCAGCGATGCGGCCGACGCACAGATGACGGTCACGATGGTCAAAACCACCGCGGTGGACGACAGCGTTGACGACAACGAAGGCAGCAGCGGCGCAGTCCGCAACGTCATCATGATCCTCCTCACCGCCGTGGTGGTGGTCGTTGGTGGACTTGCCGTGATGCGCATCATCGGTGGCATCGAAGAAGACGCGATCGACGATTGGGCCGACGACGGCTATGAAGACAGCCTCCAGGCGACCTATGCAGGCGTCAAGGCCGCTCCGGTGATTCCGACCGAGGCTCCACCGGCTGGCGCCCCGCCAGCGGCCCCTGCTCCGGCCATGCCCGCTCCTGAGCCAGAAGCGGCTGCGCCGGCACCCGAGCCGGCAGCACCCGCGGCTCCTCCTGTGCCTGCTGAAGGGCTGCCTGACGGCTGGTCCATGGAGCAATGGCAAGCCTACGGACAGATGTGGCTTGAGCAAAACGGCCGCGCCTGATGCAACCCTGCATTGGACGTAGGGTTGAAGTCGGCCCCGCCCTCGCAGGCATCGAGGCGACGTCATGTATCAAGGTCAGCAAGGGCAAGCTCCCATCTTCATCCTGAAGGAAGGCACCCAACGAACCCGTGGCCGCACGGCCCAGTCAAACAACATCGCTGCGGCCAAGGCGGTCGCCGATGCCGTCCGTTCGACGCTCGGGCCAAAAGGCATGGACAAGATGCTGGTGGACTCCATTGGTGACGTGGTCATCACGAACGACGGCGCCACCATCCTCAAGGAAATGGACATCGAACATCCAGCGGCCAAGATGATCATCGAGGTCGCCAAGACCCAAGAGCAGCACTGCTACGACGGCACGACCTCAGCCGTCGTGCTGGCCGGTGAACTCCTCAAGCGAAGCGAGGACCTCATCGAGCAGAACGTTCATCCGACCATCATCTGCGAAGGATTCCGTTTGGCAGCAGAGCACGCCATCCAGTCGCTGGACCAGCACGGTCTTGCCACGGGGCACGACGACAAGATGCTGCTCGAGGTGGCCAAGACCTCGCTGACCGGCAAGTCGGCAGGGGCCGTCAAGGCCTTCCTCGCCGACATTTGCGTCCGTGCCGTCAACGCCGTAGGCCGCGTGGAAGACGACGAGCGCCTCGTCGATCTTGACGACATCAAGGTTGAGAAGCGGCAAGGCGGTTCCATCCGGGACAGCACCTTGGTGGACGGTATCATCCTCGACAAGGAGCGCGTCCATGCAGGCATGCCCCGTGTCGTCTCGGAAGGGCGCATCGCGTTGATCAACTCCGCCATCGAGGTCAAGAAAACCGAAGTGGATGCGAAGATTCAGATCACCGACCCGAACCAACTCGCTGCCTTCCTCGAAGAGGAGCAGAACTACATTCGTGGGCTCGTGGAAAGCATCTGCGCCACCGGCGCCAACGTCGTGGTTTGCCAGAAGGGCATCGACGACCTTGCCCAGCATTACTTGGCCAAGAAAGGCGTGTTTGCCATCCGTCGGGCCAAGAAATCCGACATGGAAGCCCTGGCCAAGGCCACCGGCGGACGCGTGGTCACGAACATCGACGACCTCAGCGATGCTGACCTCGGCCATGCTGCCCGTGTGGAAGAGCGCAAGATCGGGGAGTCCGACATGACCTTCCTTACCGGGTGCCCCGAAGCCAAGTCGGTGTCCGTCTTGCTCCGCGGCGGTACCGAACACGTGGTTGACGAGATTCGCCGCGCCTTCGACGACGCCGTTGGTGTGGTCGCTGTGGCGTGGGAAGACGGCGCGGTCCTCACCGGCGGCGGCTCGGTGTTGGCGTCCCTTTCCCGTGAACTCCGCACCTACGCCGAGGGCGTGGGGGGGCGCGAACAAATGGCCATCGAAGCCTTCGCTTCTGCCCTCGAAATCGTGCCAAGGACCCTGGCGGAAAACGCCGGTCTGGACCCCGTGACCACCATCATCGATCTGCGCAAGGCGCACGCCGATGGGCAGGTCCATGCGGGCATCAACGTCTACGAAGGCGGCGTGGCTGACATGCTCGCCGGTCACGTCCTCGAACCCGTCCGTGTGGTCGAGCAAGCCATCCAGTCGGCAACCGAAACGGCGACGATGATCTTGCGCATCGACGACGTGATCTCTTCCAAGGGCGTCATCCCCTCCGAGGGAGAGGGCATGGAAGACTTCGGAATGTGATGTTCGCATCCTCGCTGTATCACATTCGCACGGTGGGCCCGAGGGAACCTTGAAAGGCCCCTCACGGGTGGGATGAACCACTCACAATGAGTGAGAACAGGGGTGATTCCATGTCGGTCATCGCAAAGGTCTGGGTTGAGCCCGATTGCATCACCTGCAATGCTTGTGAGGACATCTGCCCAGAGGTGTTCAAGGTCACCGATGACTCGTCGATGATCCTCGCAGAAGTCCGTGCCGACGGCACCTTCGACATGAACGACGGCGCGAAGTCACCGTTGACCGGCACCCTTGGTGCCGATTTGGCCGACCTCATCGTCGAGGCTGCAGAGGCCTGCCCGGTCGAGGTCATCAAGTTCGAACTGGTGGAAAGCGCAGCCGCAGAAGCCGCGCCCGCAGCAGAAACCGTCGAAGCCGCCCCTGCAGCGGTCGAAGCCGCCGTGGCTCCCGCGGCGGGCGTCTCGGACGCCCTGGCGGCCGTGATGGGCGGCGACCGTTCCCTGACCGTGATGTTCGGCTCGCAAACCGGCAACGCCGCAGGACTTGCGGAGCAGACCGCAAAGATGGCCGCCGACTTCGGGCTCCAAGCCAAGGTCGTCGACATGGACGAAGCCGACACGTCCGCCCTTTCCGCCGGCCGCCTCCTCATCATCACCTCCACGTGGGGCGAAGGCGAGATGCCAGACAACGCCGAGAGCCTCTGGCAGGCGACCAACACCGCCAACCCTGCCCTTGCTGGGACGCACTTCTCGGTGTGTGCCATCGGCGACACCTCCTACGACGAGTTCTGCAAAGCCGGCGTGGATTGGAACGACAAGTTGGCCGCCCTCGGCGCGACCGTCGTTCGCGACATTCAACTCTGCGACGTCGATTACGCTCCTCCGTGGAAGCTTTGGGTCGTCGATGCCTTGTCCCGCATTGCCTGCGTGGACGCATCGGGCAACTTCCATGAAACCCTCGTCGAGGAAATGCTGGCCTACGGAACCAGCAGCGACGACGACGGCATCGTCGACGGGGACTTCGCTCCAGCGAGCGTCGTGGCCGATGAGATGTCGATCACGCTCCGTCTCTTCCGCTACGACCCCGTGGGCGCTTCCTCAGGATTTGACTCCGTGGCCTGTGCCCTGCCCGGTCACGCCACCCTGCAAAACCTCCTCGAGGCCGTTCAGGGCGACCTCGATGGAAGCCTTGCCTTCCGCCGCGGCGATGGAAACGGAACACCCACCACTGCGCTCCGTGCCAACGGCCGAATCGTGTTGGCCGACGTGGCTCGACTCGACGGCCTGGTGAGCGACGGCGGCACCCTGCTGCTTGAGCCCCTGCCCGGCCTTCCTGTGATCCGCGACCTCGTCGTGGACACCTCGCGTCTTGAGCGTCAGCGGGCCGAAGCCAAACCGTGGATGCGAGCCGACCCCCGAGCGGGTGAGCGCCTGTCCAACGGATCCACCATGGGCACCATGGCGGCAGGGGACGCCACCGACCTCCACCGCCGCTTCGACGCCGTCTCCGACCTCGCCGCTCACGGCATGTCCGACAGCACCCCTCACGACGGCGCCTACCTTGGACCCGGTCTTCTCACCCGCTTGTGGCAGCGTGCGAGCGACCCACGTTGCGGTGCCGACCAGCGCCGCGACCTGATGAAGGTCCTCCAACAGGAAGGCGGCATGTGGTCCGAGACCGACCTCTCCTCCATCCGTCGCCAAGGCGACGACGGCCGAATCGTCGCTGAAGCGATGCTGGATGCCCGAGGGCGCCTCCTTCACGAGTTCCGCTTCGCAGGACGCTCCGGGCGCCACGTCAAGTGGTTCTCCCGCACCGTCAAGTGGTCAGGAAACCTCAACGAAACCATCCTTGCAGCGCAAACGATGGGTCCGCTTGGAGCGTTGATGAATCTCCCTGCGACCGTTCGTATGGCCACCGGATTCACCCGGACCGGCGGCCCCCTTGCGCGGGACCTCCAAGGCTTCCTTGCTCCCGGCAAGATGCCCAAGTTGGTGAATTCCGTTGTCGACGACCATCACGAGGTCAAGGCAATCTTCGACGCGTTGGACCGTCGTTTCTGAGGTGAGATCATGCCAGCACTGAGGTACGCATACTTCCCCGGCTGCGTTGCCAAGGGCTCTGCCCGCGAGGTCGAAGACGCCATGCGCGCCGTGGTCAAGGCCCTCGACATCGAACTGGTTGAGATGCCAGGCGCCGCCTGCTGCGGTGCCGGGGTGATGAAGCAGGCCAACCACAAATTGCAGTTGACCCTCAACGCCCGCACCTTTGCACAAGCAGAGGCCATGGGACTCGACGTGCTGACCCCTTGCGCCACGTGCCAAGGGAACATGTACGAAGATCTGGCGCTGCTGCTCAGTGACGAGAAATTGCGTGCAGAAATCAACGACGTGCTTGAGCGAACGTGCGGTATGCGCTTCGAAGGCGAGCTTCGCATGCGCCACCTCCTGCAGGTCGTGGTGGAGGACGTCGGCCTTGACACGCTCCGCGACCGCGTCGTCAACCCGATTGACTTCCCTGTGGCCGGATACTACGGCGTGCCCATGCTCCAAGACGGTGCTTCAGGTGACGACGATCCGATGAACCCCCGCTACTTCGACGACCTCCTCGCCGCGATGGGGTCGACCTCCGTGGCGTACGACGGCGCCACCAGGTCCGTCGGTTTCCCCGGCTTGCTTGGACGTGAGCGCACCGCCATGCTCCAAACGGCCGAGGTGCTTTCAGAAGCCAAGGAAGAGGGGGCCCTCGTGATGGCCACCGCGTGTCCGCTGAGCCACTTCAACCTCGACGTCTACCAAGTGAAGGCCAAGAAGGTCTCTGGACGGGACACCTCCCTTCCTGTGGTCCATCTGCCCGAGTTGATGGCCTTCTCGCTCGGTCTCCTTACCGATCGGTATGCCCAACTCCGCACCCGAGCGCTCGTCATGGGCGCTTGATCAGCCGTGAAGCGCACGGTGAACTTCTGCGGCTCGACCCGGTCCAATCCCGGAGGCTTCGGCCAATTCCTCTAGGCTGGCGTTCGCCACCGCAGCAATGGATTCGAAAGCCTCGGCCAAGGCTTGTGCCGTGACGGGTCCGACGCCATCGATCGCCTCCAACAATGCGGACCGCCGTCGTTGCGAAGCATTGCTCCATTGTTGGCGCATTCCGCTTTGTTCGTCCTCGTCCTCAAGGGCCGCTTGAGCCGCCAGCAATGCCCGGTGGGCCTCATCGGCCGGTTTCCCGGCCTGAGCGCTCTCCAGAGCATCAAGCCATGCGAGTTCACGGCGGGCGGCAAGGGCGAGGAAAGCAGCGGATTCGTCCGCGTCTCGGACACAGACGACCGACAAGCCGAGGTCAAACGCCATCCATGCCAACGCGCCATGCACGGCGTTTGGGTGGGTGCCACCCTCCAAACCGTGGCCTGTTTCGAGCAACAATCCTGCCCTTGGACCTGCGGCGGCAAGGCGCCGCACTTGGCTCAACAGCCTGCCGTCGCGCACCGACGCGTGCAAGTCTTTGGCGGTCTTTCGCTCCAGGAGCAGGCGTGGGCCAATCCTGACGTCCCCGGTCACCAAGTGCCTGAACACAGGTCGAATCCCGCGTGCGCGAAGGCCGGCTGCCAAGGTGGATGAGGCCTCGCGCCGGTCAAGGACGATCTCCATGTGCCCCTGTGCGTCCAGTCC
The DNA here is from genome assembly GCA_013330925.1 of Candidatus Poseidoniaceae archaeon. Taxonomy (GTDB): domain Archaea; phylum Thermoplasmatota; class Poseidoniia; order Poseidoniales; family Poseidoniaceae; genus MGIIa-L3; species MGIIa-L3 sp11892u. The sequence continues at coordinate 7,785 of DUHJ01000112.1, forward strand.
ATGCGCGTGTGTTCTCCCGTCCAGCACGACGGAATGTTCGCTTGTTCTGGCGCTTGGGCGATCGGCACTCGCCACGTGTTGAGGCGGCGTTTCCCAACCGAAGAGCGAGGCCTGCTCAGGGTGACGGCGCTCTTCTGGACGCACCTTGCCGGGTTGCCGCGGAGGTGTCGCGACGGCGACGACGGCTTCCTCGCTCGGTGCCGGTTCCGGAACGGGCCTCAACCGGGCCCGTTCTTCTTGGACGAAGGCCGAAGCCGGAACGAGGCTGTCCTCGGTGTTGACCTGAAACGCTGCGAGGGGATCTTTCTCGTTGGTGTACTCGTGCAAGCGACGCGTGCGCCCCAACCTCCGCAGATGGTCCATCATCCGCCGTTCCCGTGCTGCAGACGCACGCAGCATGTGGGCGTCGCGCGTGCCTTCGGCGACCAACATGACCACTTCACCGTCGGCGTGGCGCCCGGTTCGCCCGCGCCGCTGGATGGCCCGCACCGCACTGGCCACAGGCTCGTAGAACACCACGAGGTCGGCTGCAGGGATGTCGAGGCCTTCCTCACCGACGGAGGTTGCGATGAGGACGTTGGCTTCTCCACGTCGGAAGGCGTCGATTTGTGCGACCTGTTCTTTCTGCGTCATTCCTCGCCTGTCCCCCGTTTTGGATTGGCCGACAAAGGGGATGGGGGTGAGGTGTTCGCTCAGGGACAACCGCTCGACAAGACGGTCCACGGTGTCCCGGTACTCGGTGAAGACCAGCGTTTTGGTGTCGGCTTTTTCGCGGTGTCGCGCTTCCAGAAGGCGTTCCACCGCGTGGGGTTTAGGATGCAATTCTTCGGTGACGTCCAAGCTCTCCCGCAGTTGTCGAACGGCGGGCCTGTCCAACAGTCTGGAGACTTTTTTCCGCTCCTCGCCGCTTTTGGATGCCTGTCGTTCGAGGAAGGATTTGGCGACGCCCATGCCTTGGCATCGAAGCAAATCCAGCAGAAGATGAAGTCGGCGGAGGTCGGACACCGCTCTTGCTGCTTCGTACCCACGGCGATCACGCCGGGCAATGGAGGCCGAAGCCTTCCTCTGGGCGTCGTCGAGCATCGCCGCCGTGAGGTGGCCGGTGTCCGCGAGGTAGCCCTGGCGCCTCAGACGGTCGGCCACCGCTCGCTCTTCTTCGGCGAGCGGGGCGATGAGGTGCAGCAAGGTCTCTGGAAGGGTCAAATGTTCACTCGCCACGGAGAGGTCCACGGCGTAAGGCGCAAGGCCGGAATCGTC
>DUHJ01000018.1:0-4731 GCA_013330925.1 Candidatus Poseidoniaceae archaeon
CATGCCGAAACGAGGGCCTTCATGTCATGAAAGGCGCCTTTGTGACCTTTGCCGACAGCGACGATTGGAACCATCCAATGCGAATTCAGCGTGCGGTTGAGCAAATGGACAAGCGTTCGCTTGACGTGGTGCTTGGAAGGTACGTACGAATGTCTCCAAACGGAGAGGTGCAATTCAACGGAGGGCGACTCTCACGATTTTCCTTGGTGACGATGATGCTGCGGACGTCCATGCTCAAGCGGCACGGGTTTGAATTCGATGGACGGGCACGTTATTCAGCAGACTCTGAACTCTTTGAACGGCTCCGAATCGTGCTCGGCCCAGAGCGAATCCTTCGACACCAGATGCTTGATTTGGTCGCGCTGCACCATAGTGAATCCTTGACCGGAGGAGGACGGCAGGCCATTGGTTGGACTGGTCCAGGTCCAGATCGTCTGCGTTATGTCGCCGGTTATCGGCGCAGCCACGGGACACTGCTCCAAACAAACAACTCAGTTCCGGCAATGATCGCATTCCCTGCACCGTCTTCATTGGTCCTTCATCCAAGCCCAGGACCTGAGGCAATGAGGCTGCGAAGGGCCTACGGTTTGGTGGAGAAGGACACGACCATCGATCCAGAGCCGTCCGAGGCAACGGACCAGATCACAGTGTTCATGGCAACCTATCCTGGGGGGTTCGATCACGTGGCGAAAGCGGTCCGTTCACTCCTCCAGCAATCCCTCTCCATCGGACAATTGGTGCTTCACGTCAACGGAACAAGACGGCCTCCACAACTGCCGAAAGACCCACGGCTCGTCGTCCATCTTTCCGAGGAGAACCATGCCGATAATGGTAAATTCGTTCACATGGCAGGAACCAAGGGTTACATCCTCACGGTTGACGACGACATCCGGTACCCTCATGATTACGTGGAGCGAATGGTGGCTGAAGTCGAGGCACATCAGCGCACAGCATTCGTGGGTGTCCATGGTGCCAGTTTGCCGTATGGGCCACCGTTCTCTCGATGGAGCCAGTACACCAGCATGCGCCGCTCGCACGTGTTTGCACTCGAACATGGTGGACGGACAACCGTGGACGTCATCGGTACGGGAACCATGGCGTTCCACAGCGACATCGGACTTCCTGACGCCAAGCACATGGACACCCTCCGCATGGTGGATTTGCACGTCGCGGTCTGGGCCGCAAAACATGGCGCACCCATGCACATGGTGCCCAGGCCCCGTGATTGGTTGGTTGAATTTGAGGCGCCTGACGAGCAAAGGATTTGGCAGCAAACCAAGCAAGACAAGGAACTTCAGCATCAGATGATTGACGTATTGCGTCGGGTGAGCACCTGGAACCGACCGGGTGTTGGCCCATACACCCTGCAGCACGGACCCTTGTCGTTCCTTGCCTCGTGGACCAACAGGGAAATTCCGCCGGCGATGGAATTGGCTTCCCTTCAATCATGGCCTCCGGTTCAAGATCATCCACTCGTGACCATCTACATCCCTGCTTACAACGTGGAAGAATACATCGAAGAGGCGGTGGATTCGGCACTCGCCCAAACCTACGAGAACATCGAGATTTGCGTGCACAACGACGGGTCCACGGACGGTACCATGGCCGTTCTCAAGCGACGGTATCGCCGTCACCCAAAGATCAACGTCGGTCATGCACCCAACAGCGGCATCAGTGGCGCCTCAAATCAAGCCATTCGAGCAGGAAGCGGTGAGTTGGTGTTGCAATTGGACGGCGACGACGTTCTCGAACCAAATGCAGTTGAGGTGTTGGTCGAAGCCATTCGTCATGGGCATGTCTGCGCGTATGGAAATTTCAGAAGGATCGACCCTGAAGGAACGCTGATCGACGAAGGTTGGGAAGAGCCACACTACTCCCGTGAACGCTTGCTCCGGTCGATGATCGTCCATCACCCGAGGCTCTTCCGCAGGGATGCGTGGGAGGCGGTCGGAGGTCACGATGAGAACCTGACCAACGCCGTCGATTACGACCTGTTCTTGAAACTCTCAGAGGTGGGGACCATGCATCACGTTCGTCAAACACTGTATTCCTATCGGATCTTGGAGACCTCCACTTCGAGGGCCAAATCAGCTCAACAAACCTCCAACACGCATCGCGTGGTACAGGCCGCACTCGAACGCCAAGGCCTGAACAATTTCGCCCTTCACGTCCAGAACCCTGACTATCCTCGACGGTTTGTGTTTGTCGACAATCGATTCGTCACCGATGAGAGTCAGTGAGGTCTTCTTTCAAGCGTTGACCGACCTTCTTCCAGACTTCACGTGGATAGTGTCTGGAGTCATGGATTGATTCTCTTTCTTCGTTGCTGAGAAAATCATCCAAATCATAGACTTGAACGGTAGGGCCTGCATGTGAACGGGCAACGCCGTTGAAGGCCTGAACCCGTTCCAAATCAATGCCGTGCTCAACATTGTAAACGCCCATTGCAAGGTGCTCCGAAGGAACGATCAAAGCAACCCGTTTTCCAGATAGCCTGCTCAACAAATCAGAAAGCGCGGTGGAAAATTGCGCCACTGTAGGAGGCGCCTCCCAATACCGAGCGTCATAATCGTTGAACAGACCCACCACCACGGTGTCCACCGATGCAGGAAGACCTGGATTGGTATGCGTTTGCTCCTTTTGCAAGGTCGTGATGGTTGGCCATTGCTCGATATGGGCCGTTGTACTCACGCCCATGTAATGGCTGATCACACCACCCTGGCAATTCGCCATGATCGCTAAGGAAGGATCTTTCGCTTGCTCCGCTCGCATACGAGCGATTGCTTCTGCACCGCTCGAGGATGAAGGGTTGACCATGGTGATGTGGGCGGCTTCCTCTGGCTCCACAACACGTTGGATGTTCGGGAATTTGTTGGCCAATAGATGCATGATATGTCCTTCAATGCCCATGTTCATGGTCCGACAAGAAAACAAAAAGTGGACGAGTTGTTTCTTTCGTACCATGGCAAAGCCGATCAATCCGTAGTCTCCAAAATCGTCCCAAGCAAACAACGACCATGTCTCGTTCAACGCATTGTCGGCTATTTCCAAAGCCATGGATCCTTCCTCGACCCGTAGTTTGGTGAAATTGAGTTGATTGGTGCGGTTGATGAGTTCTTCAATTCGGTTCACAAATGGAAGGTTGTCAACGCCGAACACCCGTGCGACTCGAATGTTGCAAGAGTCGAGAAAGGCTTTGTTGTCTGAAAATTCTGCAGACTTTGCAACCTTCTCCTCCAAGATTCTGTATTCCTCGACCCTTGATTTTTCGACGTGCTTGTTGGCTTCAAGGATGGCTTGCAACTCCGGAGTTGTGCTTTCATCCAATGCATCAAAACAGTGGATACCTGGAACGTAATGTTCGACTTCGCGTAGATTCATCTTGTTGTCATCGACAAAAACGGTATTCTCAGACCGCAAGTGCATCTCTTCAAGGATCTGTTTTACGATTGGACCTTTGGGAGCAAAGGAAACCTTCGGGAAGACAAACAAATCCCAAAGGCCTAAACTTTCGAGTCGCTCTTTGGCCATCTGGAAATCATTTTTCGAGCAAATGGCGTTTACAATGCCATGCCCGTTGAGTTGACGGATGATGGATACACGTTCCTCATCAAGCGTGAGTTCGTCCCCTTCTGCGAGCGTCCCCTCCCAGAGGGTGTCGTCCAAATCCCAGATGATGAGTTTGACTTTCACGTTCCACCCATCCTCGCTTCGCTCTTGAACTTCATGCAATAACTGAGCATTTTCAACGACCGATGCTGCTGATGCGCGTCAAGTCAACGGTCGAATTCAACCCCGCCATCAATCCATAGCCAGAATAATTTCACGAAAAAATGTCGAAGACGGTCGCTCAATCCGAGGGTTCCATGATTTGCGACCAAATGCAATCGTAGTACTCTGACACATAGTGGAAAGAAGCCTTCCCCCACCGATGTCCAACATCGCCAAGAATCAAATCTTCAGGAGCACGAAGGATTCGCTCTGGTTTGATGACTTGGATGAACATTTCAGACATCCGAGTGAGTCTCTTGTTGCTTCCCGCAATGGCCCCTTGCTTCTCAAAATCGTGAATCCCATCACCACTCACGTACGATGCTGCCCAACGGGCATCATGAAAGAACACCTTGACGTCCGTGTCCAGAAGTAAATCCTGCATGAACGCACATCCCTTTCGAAACGACTCATAATGCTCTTCGGAGCCGATTGGAAATGCCATTTCAGAATTCAACATCCCTTGTCCTCCTGAATCCAGAAATTGCTTAGAAGCAGTCATCAATTCACCATCGACATGATGGATGTTGAACCTTTCATCAATCAAATCAAAAATTAGGACGTCGATGCTGTCAAGATCCAAAGGCGTACGTTCGAGATCTTGGGCCACCATTCTCTGCTCCCATACGTCGGATAGGTTTTGAATCCACTCAAGATTCAACATGCCACGGGTCGGCCCTTTGGTGCAGAGTGAAGTTCGAGCTTGATAGAACTCCAATTTCTCATCCTCTCCAACATGAGCGAAGATATCTCGCGTCACACAGGAGCCATGGATGCCGAACCTCAACGTCATCGTCGATGGCTCCGTGAAATGCTCATGCCCAATTCTGTAGCGCCATTTAGGGCAAAGGACTCGGACGATACCGTCCGCTGCATGTCAATCAAACGTTGAATGTCTGCGGAAAGGGTTTGTCCCGATTGGATAAGCCCCCAGCCTTCCTCTTCAGCCACCTTGCACCG